>QEUY01000022.1 GCA_003577365.1 Chloroflexota bacterium
CCCCCGCCTTTACATGACCCTATTCCTCCACCGTGATCGTCACATCCACGCTCATGCCCCAGCGCAGGGCGGGCGGCTGCTCGTCCAGATAGACGACCACGCCATAGACCACGTCGCCGCCGATCACGCTGGCCTGGGGCGCGATGCGCGCCACGCGGCCGGGGACCTCCTCGTTCAATGCCTTGACAAAGACCGCCGCCGGCTGGCCCACGACCACGCGCACGACATCGCGCTCGCTCAGATCGGTGGTTTCGACCTGGAGATGGCTCAAGTCGGCCAAGGTTAACACAGCCTGGCCCGGCTGCACCATTTCGCCCGGGCTGATGCCCAGGCTGGTGACCGCGCCGGCGAAGGGCGCGCGCAACTGCGTGGCCGCCAGATCGGCCTCGGCGCGGCGCAGGGTAGCTTCGGCCTCGGCCACCACCGCCGCCGCCGCGTCGATGGTCTCCGGGCGCGCGCCCGCCAGCAGCAGGTCTAGCTCGGCCTGTGCGCTCTGCACCTGCGCCTCGGCCCCGCGTATCTGGCTGGCCGTCGCCGGGTGGAGCAGTTGGTCCAGCGCGGCCTGGGCGTGCTGCACCTCGGCCTGCGCCGCGGCCACCACCGCCTGATCCGGTTCGGCATAGAGCGCATCTAGGCGCGCCTGCGCCGCGGCCAGGTCGGCCTGGGCGGCGGCGATGGCTTCGGGCCGCGATGCTTCATTCAACTGCGCCAAGAGCGCCTGGGTGGCGGCCAAGCGCGCCTGCGCCGCCGCGATCTCCTGCGGCCGCGGCCCAGCGCGCAGTTCGGCCAAATGCGCCTGGGCCTGTTGAAGCGCAGCCTGGGTCTGGGCCAACGACGCCGCCGCGGCGGCATTGTCCAGTTCGACCAAGATCGCGCCCGCCTTCACCACATCGCCCACCGCGACCGTCACCGTCTGCGCGCGGCCGGCCACGACAAAACTCAGGTCGGCCTCGGTCATGGGCGCGATCTTGCCGGAGGCGCTCACCGTGTGGCCAGAGGCCAGCCCCACCGGGGGCAGCGGCGTGGCCGCCGGCGTCGGGGTGGGGGTCGGCTGACCGCCACACCCGGCGAGAAGCCAGGCCAGCAGACAGGCCAGGCCGAACCAGCCCCGCTGCCAGAGCCATATCGTCGACCGCATCATGGGCGCGATCCTCACTGCTCCACGCCCGCAACGCGCATACCGGCAGCCGCCGCAGGCGCAGGTGCGACCACGGCTTCGCCCGCCACCAGTCCGTTGACGCCCGCGCCGTCGTCGACAACCTGGCCGTCGTGCATGCGCACGATGCGCCGTGCAAACTTCATCACACGCGGGTCATGGGTTGCAAAGATAAAGGGCGTGCCGGTCTGCTCGTTCAGCCGCAGCATGATCTCCATCGCCTGCTCGCCGTTGGCGGTATCCAGGTTGGCGGTCGGCTCATCGGCCAAGACGATCAACGGGCGCGGGGCCAGGGCACGTGCGATCGCCACGCGCTGCTGCTCGCCGCCGCTCATCTGGGCCGGGCGGTGATGGACCCGGTGCGCCAGCCCCACGGCATTGAGCATCTCCATCACGCGGTCGTGCCGTTCTTGGGCGCTCAACCCGCTCAACAGCAGCGGCAGCTCCACATTCTCATAGGCGTCGAGCACCGGCACCAAGGCGAAGAACTGGAAGATAAAGCCGATCACCTTGCGCCGCACATCGGCGCGCTGCGCCGCGCTGAGTTGGGTCACGTCCTGCTGGTTGATAAAGACACGGCCACTGCCGGGCCGGTCGAGACAGCCCATCAACTGGAGCAGGGTGGTTTTGCCCGACCCCGAAGGCCCGACGATGGCGGTGAATTCCCCCTCTGCAATCGCCAGATTGACGTCGTTGAGGGCGCGCGTCTCGACCTCGCCAATTCGGTAAATTTTCGTCACATGCTCAACACGAATAATATCCATTCCGGTTGCTCCTTCAATACAGCGCCGATAGGCTGTAAAAGCAAGCTGTCAACACAGGGTGGCAAAGCCAGTTATTGAAAGCGCAAGGCGTCGGCAGGCTCGCGGCGCGCTGCAAACCACGCCGGATAGAGCGACGCCAACAGAATGATGACCAGCGTCCAGAAGGCAAGCGCAGCAAAGGTGCCGGGCACAAACTTGGCATGCACGGTGCTGCCCATCGCGATCCCTTCCGCCGCCGCGCCCATCTCGCCCAAGCTGACGCCCACCGTCGCCAGGTAGGCCACCCCGGCAGACCCCAAGACGATGCCAACCGCCAACCCGGCCAGCCCCAAGATGACCGCTTGCAGCAGGAACATCAGCATGATCTGGCGGCCCTTCATGCCCAGCGCCGCCAAGATGCCCATCTCGCGGATGCGCTCAAAGACGGCCATCAGCAGCGTATTGGCGATGATCGCGGCCACCACCAGCATCACGATCAGGTCCAAGATGTAATAAAAGATCATGGCGCTGTCCATGGTCTGCAGAAAGACCTGGTTCATATCGCGCCAGGTCAGCGTCGTCAGGCCGGGCGCGGCCAGCGCGACGGCCACCGCTTCGGCATCTGCCTGGCGATGGAGCAGCACGCGCACGGCGCTGGCGTGCCCGCCGGTGCGCGTGAATGCCTGGGCGCGGGCCAGCGGCATCAAAATGCTGTTGTCGTCATAGGCGGGGATGCCGCTGACAAACAACCCGCGCACGGTGAAGTTCGCTTCGTCCGGCTCGCCGTCGGCGTTGATCACGGTCAGGTTGACATCTTGCCCCAAGGCAATTCCCAGCTCGTCGGCCACGCGCTGGCTGATCAAAACGCCGCCGCGGTCATCCGGCGTCAGAAACGTGCCGGCGACCATCCCCGACTGGATCGGCGCATAGATGGGTGAGGTCGGGTCGATGCCATACAGCCGCATCCCCGTCGAGTCCTCCGCCGTGTTGAGGATGGTGGTGGCCCAGAGCACCGGCGTGGCCGCCGCCACTTGGGGCAGCGCGGCGGCGCGGCCCACGATCTGCTCCGGCGCGTCGAGCAAGTCTTCCCACTTCAGGCTGACCTGCTCCTCTGCATAGGACGCGGCCCGCACCTGGACATGGCCGGTACGCAGCCGGATATCGTTCTGCACCGATTCGTCGACGATGCCTGCGATCCAGCCGTTCAGCATGATCAAGATCGCCAACCCCAGCGCCACGGCCAGCAGCGACAGGATCGAACGCCGCCGGTTGCGCCCCAGGTCGCGATAGGCGATCACCCACAGTTTAGCCAAGGCCATTGTGCCATCTCCCTTGCCTGCTATATACATGCCGGCTAGACATGATGCAGCGCCTCCGCCGGTTCCTGACGCGCGGCCTGCCAAGCGGGATAGAGCGAAGCCAGCGCGGCGATCAACGCCACCGCCAGCCCACGCCCCAGGATCGTTCCCGGCGACACCGCAGGGAGGAGGCTGCTGCCCATCAAGGCCGTGATTTCACCCATGTCGGCCATCGCCCCAAACCGGATCCCGCCTGCCTGGCGCACACCCCAGATCAGCAGCAGCCCCAGCCCACAGCCGATCACCGCGCCGGCGACGCCGATCAACGCGCCTTCGGTCAAAAACAGCCCCATGATCTGCCGCCCCTTTAGCCCCAGCGCGGCCAAGACGCCCATCTCGCGCGTGCGCTCAAAGACCGCCATCATCATCAGGTTCAACACGCCAATGCTGGCAATGAGCAGCACGACAAAGCTAAAGAAGATCGTCACCGAGGCCTTGGTGTCCATCGTCTGGCGCATCTCAGGCCGCAGCGTGTCCCAAGAGTCCACCTCGGCGCTGGGGAAAGCCGCGGCCAACTTGGGCATCACCGCGCTCTCCTGGCCCACCTTGTCCAGCACGATCGTCACCTCGGTGGCCTGGTCGCGCAGGCCGTAGAGCAGTTGCGCTTCGGGCAGCGTGATAAAAAGCATCCCTTTTTCGGCCTGAGCCATGCCCAGGTCATAGATACCGACGACCGTCATGGTGCGCTGGCGCATCTGCTCGTTGACCTCGCGGCCCACCAGCATCACCCGCTCGCCTACGCCTACCTGCAGCAGATCGGCCAGCCCCTGGCCGATAAAGACCGCATCGCCGTCTTCGGGCAGCAGATAGCGCCCGGCCACGACATGTTCGGCCTGGATGCTGTGCGGGCCTTCCACCGCCGGTTCCAGCCCTGTGATCGAAACCGGAAACGCGCCCTCACGGCTGCTGACCAAGCCCGCCGTGTTGATGCGCTTGGCCGCCGACACGACCTGCGGCTGGGCGCGCGCCGCCGCGACAATCGCATCGGCGTTGTCCAGCGGCAGCAGCGGCAGCCGGTTGGCCTTGGCGCGAAAACCGGGCGCATGTACCTGGATATTGCCGCCGTAGAGCCGCACGGTATTGCCAAAGATCGCCTGGTCCGACCCCTGGATTAAGCCCTCCATAAAGATCAACAGAACCAAGCCCAAGACAATCGCCACCAGGGCGATGGCCGTGCGCCGCCAGTTGCGCCACATGTTGCGCCAGGCCAGACGCAACGTCTTGAACTGGTAGGCAACGGGGGTTATCTTGGGTACAGCCGTTTGCACAAGCGGCTGTCGTTGTGCCACAGCCTTGACCGATTCGCTCATGCCTCTACCTCCTGGTCACCCTTGTGCCGCTCCTGTGCCGTCACAGCCGCGCCGGCCGGCGCAGAACGGCAAACGCCCATGCCATGCTCCAAAAGTTCCATGGTCTGCTCAAAGATGCGCACCACCTCCGGATGTTCCATCAGCGTGCGCTCGCCGTGAAATGTCTTCTCAAATGTCTCCCCGGAATCGACCACGGACATCAAGTATTGGCCCAAGCCGGTAAAGACCGCGTCAAAGATAAATGCGGCCAGTTTATCGTCGATCTCTGGGGCGATATCGCCCTGCTCCTTGCCCGTGGCCACTAGGCGCATAAAGAAGCGGCGCGATTCCTGCCGCACCTGGGCCGCAAATGCCTTGGGATAGCCGGTCTGGTTAAACGCTCGATAGCCCACCTGCATCAGCTCGCGATTGGCAAGCTCAAAGCCTACGCCGGCGCGAATCAGCCAATGCAGGTATTGAAAGATGCCCATGTGCTGCGGGTCCGGCTGGTCGAGCGAGAACGCCTCCGTCTTCCTCTGGGCGATCAGGTCGAGCAGGTAGCTATAGAGATCCTCCTTGTCTACAAAGTATTGATAGAAGCTGCCTTTGGCGATCCCGGCCTTGGCGACGATGCGCGAGATCGACACGTCGGCGTATTCGTTGTGGCCGAATTCCTCAATCGCCACGGCAGTGATCCGTTCGCGCTTCTCGTCCGGCAAGTTGAAAAAGGTCTCTTTTGGCATCGCTGGCATCCTCGTCAGAGAACAGGTGCGTCAGCCAGTCTCCTAGGCCTGCTGGGGTGGCGGTATCCAAGCCCGCAGGCGTGGAATCCAGGCCGGGGACGGCCAGGCGCTCACAGCAGCGCGTTTCTCCATCACTTTGCCACCCTACACCCCTTACCCTCTTGGGCAAGCGTGACCAGCCAGCCCTATGGGATCAGAGTTATATGGCTACCTCATCACATGACCAGCCAGTCACATGACCAGCCAGTCACATGACCAGCCAGTCACATGACCAGCCAGTCACATGACCAGCCAGTCACATGACCGTATGGTCATATCCTATACCGATCCTGTTTCGCTCGTCAAGGGATAGATGTCCCTTGTTTTTCACATGACAGTTAACCCAAAGCGATCCATAATAGGCCAGTGGCTTCGTCTCTCCGCAGACAAATCTGCCGATAAAGGCGTTTGTGACAAAGTGTCCATGACAAAGCATCCATGACCAGGCTGCGTTGGCGCTATATTGGGCGTGCGCTCTGGATCTATCGCTCACGCACCCTCTTGATCATCCTCTCCGTCGCCGTGGGCATCTTCGCCTTTGGCATGATCGCCGGGTCGGCCTATATGCTCAAGACCGAGCTGCCGGTGCGCTATCAAGAGGTGGTCCCCGCCAGCGCCGTGCTCCACACCAGCCCCTTTGACCTCGACGCCGTCGACGCCATCCGGCGCATGCCCGGCATCGCCATTGCCGAAGGCCGCGCCAAACAGGTGCTGCAATATCAGACACCCGCCGGCGAATGGCGCGATCTCCACCTCTCGGCCCTGCAAGACTTTGACGACAACCGCGTCGACATCCTGCGCCCCTATCGCGGGCGCTGGCCCCCGCCCGACCACCAGGCCCTGGTCGAACGCAACTCGCTGCGGCTGATAGGGCTTGCGCTGGGCGACAGCCTCTTGGTCGAAAACAGCCTGGGCGACCGGCGCAGCCTGCCGGTCGTGGGGCTGGTGCATGACATGAACCAGGCCCCGGCGCAGATCACCGGCATCCCCTACGCCTATGTGACGCGCGACACGCTGGAATGGCTGGGGCTGCCGCGCGGCTTCAACGAGCTGCACCTAGTGGTGGCCGAAGGCCGGTTCGACAAGGCGCATATCACCGCTGTCGCCGCCGCTGCCGCCGACAAGCTGGAGCGTGCCGGGCTGACGGTCTACTGGACCGAAGTCCCGGAGCCGGGCAAGCATTTTGTCGAGGACTTTCTGCCCACGATCCTGGTCATCTATGGCTCGCTGGGCACGCTGGCGCTGGTCTTAAGCGGCTTTTTGGTGATCAACGTCATCGGCGCGCTGCTCACGCAGCAGACGCGCCAGATCGGGATCATGAAGGCCATCGGCGGGCGCTCCCCGCAGATCGCCGATATCTACCTGCGCATGGTGCTTTGTTTTGGCGCGGGCGCGCTGATCCTGGCGGTGCCGTTGAGCACGCTGGCGGCGCGCCTCTCGTCGCGCTTTATCGCCGGACAACTCAACTTTGACCTGCAGGATTTCAGGCTGCAGCCGCTCGTCCTGGGGCTGCAAGTCGTGGCCGGGCTGCTGACCCCGTTGGCGACGGCGCTCTGGCCCATCCTCACCACCGTGCGCAAGACCGTGCGCGAGGCGCTGCAAGAGACAGGGATGGAGGGTGAGGCCGCCGCGACCCATCCTCTCCTCAACCGCATCGTGGCCGCGCAGCAGCATCTGCCGATCTCGCGGCCGCTGCGCCTGTCGCTGCGCAACACCTTCCGCCGCCGCGGGCGGCTGGTGCGCACACTTATCCCGTTGATCTTGGGCGGCGCGATCTTTATGAGCGTGCTCAGCCTGCGTGCGTCGATGTTCAACACGCTCGAAGAAACCCTGCGCGAACAGGGCTTCGACGTCCAGCTTCGGCTGGCCCAGCCCTACCCGATCCGCCGCGTGGAGCATGAGGTCAGCCAGGTGGCGGGGGTCGCCACGGTGGAAAGCTGGAGCGTGCGCGAGGCGGTGCCAGTGCACGGCGACGGCAGCCAGGGCGACAGCGTGATCTTCTATGCGCTGCCCGCCGAGACGCGCGTCTATATCCCTAATATTATCGAGGGGCGCTGGCTGCAGCCCGGCGACCACAGCACGCTGGTGATCCCCACCGGTCTGGCCGCGGTCGAACCGGGTTTTCGCCTCGACCAGACCGTCACCCTGCGCATCGGCGATGAGGAAAAACAGTGGCGCGTGGTGGGCATCAACCAAACCTTCCAGCCGCCGATCGCGCCCGCCATCGTCTTCACCGACCAGGACGATTTCTGGCAGCAGATGGGCGGATATGGCAAGACCAACATGGTGCGCATCTTGACCACGGCGCACGATTTCGCAACCCATCGCGCCGTGGCCCAGACGGTGGAGGGGCGGCTGCGCGCCGCCGGCATCAAGATCCAGTCGACGCGCACCGCCAGCGAAGACCGCGTGATCTTTACCGAGCGCTTTAATCTCGTTACGGTCATCTTGACCACCATGTCCTTTCTGCTGGCGACGGTGGGCAGCCTGGGGTTGATGGGCACGATGAGCATCAACGTGCTCGAGCGGCGGCGCGAGATCGGCATCATGCGCGCCATCGGCGCCTCCGACCGGGCGATCATCCGTATCTTTGTGGCGGAGGGGGTCTTGATCAGCGCCATCTCCTGGGTGGGGGCCATCCTGCTCTCGCAGCCCATGAGCCGTCTGATGAGCGTGCAAATGGGCATGACCTTTGCCAAGCTGCCGCTCAGCTACATCTACGACCTGCGTGCGCCTGCGCTCTGGCTGGTGATCATCGTCGTGGTGTCGGCGCTGGCCAGCCGCGTGCCTGCCGCCAACGCCGCCTCCGTCCCCGTGCGCGAGACGCTGGCCTATGAATAATGCAAACTCTGAAGATTGACATCCGTTTGACAGCCACGGGTCTTGCAAGCCGCGCGGCTTTCAGGCATAGTAGTGCTGTCGAGAGTTCAACACGCGGGCTGGGGGGACCGCACCACGACTGTACAAGACACTAGGCCACTTTGGAGCATCGCATGGGAAAGAAAGTTCTTGTACGCAGGTTCTGTACAGCCTGCAACGGACGCGGCAAAATCTATGCAGGGCGCGAGGAGTTTGAATGCGCCTTCTGCCATGGGAAGGGGTATGTCGAAGAAGAAGAAGAGATCGAAGACGACAAGAAGCGCAAGTCGCGCCGCTAGGCGCTCTTCCCAGGGCGCTTGCCCGCCACCCCATCCTCTCCGCCAACTTAAAGCGCCCATCCTCGGCAACCCCTATCGGCCCGAAGATGGGCGCTCGATCACCCGGCCAGAACTGTCTGGTGATACTCGTCTGGGCGGCTATCGTCCGCAGGACCTCAGCCCTTTAGCCCGGTCGTGACGATCCCTTGGACGAAATATTTCTGCCCCACAAAGAAGAGGATCAAACAGGGCAGCGCCATCATGATGGCCGCGGCCATGAGCAGATGGTCTTGCGGGCGTGAAACCACCGCCGACCCCTGCGCCATGGCGCTTTGGAAATAGCGCATGCCGACGGCTACCGTATATTTTTCCTCGCTGTTGAGATAGATCAACGGCGCAAGGAAGTTGTTCCACTGGCTGATAAAGCCCAGCGTCGCCATGGTCGCAATCGCCGGTTTGCACAGCGGCACCATGATCTGCCAGAGGATGCGCCAACTGTTGGCCCCGTCGAGCTTAGCCGCTTCATCTAAATCAAAGGGGATGCCCATCATAAACTGGCGCATCAGGAAGATGTTGAACGCGCCGCCGCCCAGCCACGCCGGCACGATCAGCGGCAGATAGGTGTTGATCCAGCCCAGCTCCTTAAAGAGCAAATAGGTGGGGATCAGCGTGACCTCTGCCGGCAACATCATGGTCGCCAGCGTGATGTAGAAAAAGACCTCTCGACCGGGCACGCGGAAGCGCGCAAAGCCATAGGCCACCACCGTGGCCGAGATCACCGTGCCCAGCAGCGCCCAGAAGGTGACGACAGTCGAATTCCACATCCAGCGCATAAAGGGCACGACGGTCGTTGCCTCGATGTAATTGGCGACAAACTGCGGCGCTTCGGGCCAGAAAGTGGGTGGGTAGCGGTAGAGTTCGCTGATCGTCTTGCCCGAACTGACCACCGTCCAGAAGAACGGGATCATCGACGCCACCGCGCCGATCGTCACCACCAGATAGAGCAGGGTCTGCTGGCTGAGGCGCAGCATGCGCCAGGAAGAGGAGGCCCGCGCCATCGGCACAGGCGAGAGCGCCGGTTTTGCTGTCTCGGCCATCATCCACGCTCCCCTGCATAATAGACCCACCCAGCCGACGTGCGGAACTGGATATAGGTGAAGACAAACAGGATCACGAAAAACAGCCACGACAGGGCCGAAGCATAGCCCATGTCAAAGCTGACGAAGGCGTTTTGATAGATGTGCAGCGAGATAAACCAGGTGGCGCGGGCCGGCCCGCCATTGGTGGCGACAAAGGCCGTCTCAAACGTGCGCAGGGCGAAGATGATGCCCAGCACCAAGTTGAAGAAAACAGTCGGCGTGATCAGCGGCAGGGTCACACGCCAGAACTTGGTCCAAGTGCCTGCGCCGTCGATCTCGGCGGCCTCCAGCAATTCCTTGGGGACATCCTGCAGCCCGGCCAAAAAGATGATCATGCGCGAGCCGCCCACGCTGGCCCACAGCGCCATGATCACCAGCGCGGGGATAGCCCAGGTCGTGCTGGAGAGCCAGCCGGGGCCGTCGATGCCCACTTGGCCCAGCAGATAGTTGACCAGCCCCACGTCGGGGTTGAGCATCCAGCGCCAGAGCAGCGCCGCCGCCACCAACGGGGTCAGCGTCGGCAGGAAATAGAGGGTGCGCCAGGTCGTCAGCCCCACTAGCTTTTGATTGAGCAGCACCGCGGCCAGCAGTGACCCGATCATCGCCAACGGCACCAACAGCGCCGCATAGTAGAAAGTGCGCCAGATCGAGGGGAAGAACAATTCATCTTTGGTAAAGGCGTAGATATAGTTCTGCAGCCCGATCCACTGCGGCGGGCGCAGCACGTTGTACTTGGTAAAGCTGAGATAGATGGAAGCCAGCAGCGGGCCGGCCACAAAGACCAAGAAGCCGATGATCCACGGCGACAGGTAGAGGATCCCTTCCAGCGCCTCGCGCCGGCGTGAGGCCGTCCACCGCCTGCGGCGCGGCGGGGGCAGTGCTGCTTGAATGGGTGCAGAGGTTTGGAGTGCCATAGTGTCCTTGCCAAGGAAAAGCGGGGGCCGGAGCCGGAACTATCCGGCCCCCCCAGGTACAGGATCTAACGCGGACCTCAATGCCGTTGACCATAACCTTGCCGGCAGTTTCGAAACCGCCGGCAAGGTGTCGCTAGACCGCAGTTCTTTAGGCAGGCTCCTTGTCCAACACAGCCTGGCAGGCAGATTGCATTTCGTCGGCGGCCTGTTCGGGCTGTTTGTCCCCTAGCTCCATGGCGTCTAGCACCGCCTGATAGGCCTGGTCAAACTCTTCCCCGCGGAAGTTGGCGACCACATAGTCCGGCTCGATGTTCTCCATAATTGGGCGCAGCTTCTCATAGGTCGGGACGGCCTCATAGACGCGCTCATCTGCCCAGACATCGGCACGGGCAATGGGGCCTTTCTGCCCCTGCACCAACGCCTGCACGTTCATCTCCTTGCCGCAGATCCAGGTCAAGAAGGTGAAGGCCGCATCGGTCGCCTTGCTGGAGGTGGTGATGCCGAAGACATGCTCGTTGAGCATGCTGCGCCGCTCGTCGGCGGTGTTGACCTTGGGGGTCAGCGCAAAGCCGATTTCAAAGTCGGTGAAGGTGGCCGGGTAGATCTGAATGCGGAAAGGCCAGATGTCCACGGCCAACACCTTCTGCGCGCCAAACAGCTCCGGCGCGTTGACCGCGCCGGCGGCGGGCGACGGCGACAGTTCATTGCGCACCAGGTCGTAGTCATACTGCAGCGCCTGCACAAACTGCTCGCGCGTGTCGAGGAAGGTGGCCTTGGTCCCTGTCTCGTCGGTCGGTTCCACGCCCCACTGGCGCAGATAGGGGCCACCGGCGAACGAACCGCCGCGGTCAGCACGGTAATAGCCGTAGACGTCATCGGTCTTGGCCTGGGCCGCCCAGTCGGCCAGTTCGGCGAAGGTCATTTCGTCGGTCAGTTCGGGCAAGCCCATCTCGGCGATCTTGGTCTTGTTATAGGCGATCACCGGCACAATCGGCTCGGAGATGTACGACATCCAGTAGGTCTTGCCCTCATACGTGTTGACCTCGACCGCACCGGGGAAGAAGTTGGCGTCGATGTCATAGCCTGCGCTCTCGGCCAAGGGGCGCAGGTCGGTGACGATGCCGTACTGCGTGCCCCAGGCGATGTGCGAGCGGTGGCGCGGCGGATACCAGACCAGATCGCCCAAGGTGCCCGCGGCGGTCAGTGAGAGAATCTTGGGAATATATTCGGCGGTCCACCCCGGAACGGTCTCCAACACCACCTCAATATTGGGGTTCTTGGTCACAAAGCCGTCGATGTCCTGGTCCAGCCCGGCCTGGATCCAGTCCGACACATCCTGCTTCTGCACCATGTGGGCGTGGATCGTCACCTTTTCGGCGCTCCCGGCGGGCGCGGCTTCGCCCCCGCTTGTGGCAGGAGCCGCCGACGGCGCGCCCGGTGATGCACAGGCCGCCAAAGCCGCGCCAAAGGCCGTCGCCCCCACACCCGCCAGGAAGGCGCGGCGCGAAAGGCGAGAGTTGCGTTGGTCACTCATACCCAATCCTCCTATGGAGTTTGCTAAGTGGGCCGGCGCGCCAAAGCATCTGGTGCGACCGGAGGACAACAACAGGAGTCACATCCAACTCACACTGCCAAGTCCAGGTGCTATCAGTACAACGACCGCGCTGCGCGGGCAGCAGGTTTTGGAGATAGTGGGAATCGGACTAGACTTGGTTAGGCGGATTGTAGCACTGCTCACAAACGCGCGCAACCCAAGCGTTTTGGCTGCGGCGCCCGGACTGCGCGATGATGGGCGCTATCGGCGATGACACCCCTGACCATCAGGAATCTAGATAGGGAAACAACGATGGTAGAAAAGACGACGGCCCCCAAGCGGGTGCTGGTCACCGGCTCGACGGGGGCGATTGGACAGCCCGTGTGTGAGCACCTGCTGGCGCGCGGCCATGTGGTGCGCGGCTTTGCCCGCCGCCCCACCCCCGGCCTCGACGACTATGTGATGGGCGACCTGAGCGACCGCGCCAAGGTGCGCCAGGCTGTGGAAGGCATGGAGGTGGTCAT
Source organism: Chloroflexota bacterium (assembly GCA_003577365.1). Classification (GTDB taxonomy): domain Bacteria; phylum Chloroflexota; class Anaerolineae; order Caldilineales; family Caldilineaceae; genus QEUY01. The sequence continues at coordinate 12,577 of QEUY01000022.1, forward strand.
CCACCTGGGGGCCTACCCCAACGACGCCGACTTTATCGACGTGCTGCTGGAACCCAACGTGCGCGGCCTCTATCACATCTGCGACGCAGCGCGCGAGTTTGGCATCGAACGGCTGGTGCTCTCCAGCACCATGCAGACGGTCAGCGGCCACGGCTTTCCGGATCGCGCCATCCGCATCGACGAAGGCCCCGCCCCGGTCAACCACTATGCGCTGACCAAGGTCTGGTCGGAAGCTATGGGCGACATGTATGCGCGCGTCTATGGGCTGTCGGTGATCAATGTTCGCATCGGCTGGCTGCCGCGCAACCCCGGCGAGGCCGACCGGCTCAAGGCGGCGCGCATCGGCCCCGACACCTTCTTCAGCCATGCCGACGCGCAGCGCTTCTATGAACGCTGTGTGGAATCGCCTGCGCCGGGCAAGGGCGAAGCGGTGACGGTCTTCGCCACCAGCATCCCCAAGTATATCGAACGCATGGAGCTGGAACCGGCGCGGCGCATCCTGGGCTATGAGCCGCAGGACGTCTGGCCGCAGGGCCTGAACTACGATTACCAGCCGTGAGCAGGTGGGCCGGGACACGATATGGAGGGGCACGATATATCGTGTCCCTATGAGCATACCTAAATAGGATCGAAGCGGTAGAGCGTGTAATCGCACACCGGGCGATAGCCGATGGCCTGGTAGATGTGGTTGGAGGTGGGGTTGGCAAGGTCGGTGAAGAG
>QEUY01000962.1 GCA_003577365.1 Chloroflexota bacterium
ATCGCGGCGCGCGCGCCGGTGCTGCAGGCGATCCGGCTGCGCGGCGACTATGGCGAATACTGCATCGACCTCTTGGGCCGCGCCCTGCACCGCGGCTATTGCGTGGTCGAAGTCCCCTATCGCTGTGTGCCGCGCACGGCGGGCGAAAGCAAAACCGGCGCAAATCTGTGGGACTACTTGGTCAAAGGGCGCAAGTATGTGGCGACGATCTGGAGAGTGAGGAGAGGGTTCACCGCAAAGCCGCAGAGTGCACAAAGGAGAAGGGAGTAGAGAGTGGGGAGATGCGCGCCGCAAGCGGCGCCGGCCGCCACTTCGTGAGAGGCAGAGACACAGTGACGCACTCCAGTTTCTGTCCTTATTCCCCAATCCTTATGCCCTTCTTTCTCTGGCCTTCGCGCCCTCTGCGACTTTGCGGTGAATCTGCTCCAATCGTGATAGAATTCGCAAACACGTCTGCGCGTCCAGCCTGTGAAGGATGAGCTATGCTGAAACCTGCCGAACTTTCGCTGGAGGAAATGGGCGACCTGGCGGCGGTCATTCCCGCAGCCGACCCTGAGGTCAAGGTGCGCTATCGCGCCATTCCGGCCTTTGAAGAGACAACCCGCCGCGCCATCATCCCCGTGTGCGAACCAACCCTGAGCGGCAACGAACTCAAATATGTGCAGCAGGCCGTCGAGACCAACTGGATCTCGTCGGCGGGCAGCTTTATCCGCGAGTTCGAGGCGCGCTTCGCCGAGGCCTGCCATACACGCTATGGCATCGCCTGTGCCAACGGCACGGTGGCGCTGCATCTCGCCATCGCCACGCTGGGGCTGGAGCCAGGCGACGAGGTGATCCTGCCCACCTTCACCATGATCGCCACCATCAACGCCGTGACTTACTGCGGCGCGACGCCGGTGCTGGTGGACAACGAGCCGGACTACTGGCAGTTGGACGTGGAGCAGGTGGCGGCCAAGATCACGCCGCGCACCAAGGCGATCGTGCCTGTGCATATCTACGGCCACCCGGTCGACATGGACCCGCTGATGGACTTGGCCCGGCAGCATGGCATCACCGTGATCGAGGACGCCGCCGAGTCGCACGGCGCGGAATATAAGGGCCGCCGCACCGGCGGGCTGGGCGACGCTGCCAGCTTCAGCTTCTATGGCAACAAGATCATCACCACCGGCGAGGGGGGGATGATCACGACCGACAACCGCGAGATCGCGCAGTTGGCCTGGAATCTGCGCGACCATGCCTTCAGCAGCGAGCGCCACTTTTGGCATAAATTCGTGGGCTTTAACTATCGCATGACCAATCTTCAGGCCGCGGTGGGGCTGGCGCAAGTGGAGCAGTTAGAAAGCTTTGTGGCGGCGCGCCGCCGCAACGCCGCCGAATATACCCGCCGGCTGCGCGACATCCCCGGCATCACCACGCCGCCTGGGGCGGCGTGGGCCAAAAATGTCTACTGGATGTACGGCATTCTGATAGACCAGGAGGCCTACGGCATGAGCCGTGACGAGCTGCGCCGCGCCCGATCTATTGGCAGGCCTTCCGCGGCCAACGTTATCCGGTGGCCGAACGGCTTTGCCGTGACGGGTTCTATCTGCCGTCGGCCTCGTCGCTCTCGCTCGGCGAGATCGAGTATGTGACGGGGGTGATCCGCGCGGTCTGCCCGAATCGATAGGAGAGGATTTACCGCAGAGGGCGCAAAGGCAGAGATTCTGCGATGATTTTATAGCTGGTTTTGACTTTGGCGGGGCAATCGAGTATGCTTGGTTGTCAATTAGATGGATGATCCGGCGCATCCGCGCCGTTGTGTACGGCTAGAGGACCATGGCCCGACGCGGCAGGACGACCCAGGGAAGCAGAGAGTAAGGGGACCCGCCCACCGGCTGCCGCATCATCAGAGCTACGGCAGAGCAATGGTGGCGACTATGACCCTGCGCCTGCTTCCAGCAACGCCACACCGGCTATCGGGTGGCGTTTTTTGTTGGCTGCCGCGCGCATGAGCCAGGCTGCGGCTGACATGATTGATCGCGCATTGATCGGCAATTGATCCCAAATTTCAGGAGACCCTTATGAGCAACCGACCGACCGTCAAAAAATGTGTGCTCGCCTATTCGGGCGGGCTGGATACCAGCATCATTGTGCCCTGGCTCAAAAACAACTATCACTGCGAGGTGATCTGCTTCTGTGCCAACTTGGGCCAGGCCGACGAATTGGAAGGGCTGGAGGCCAAGGCGCTGGCGTCGGGCGCAAGCAAATGCTATGTGGAAGACCTGCGCGCCGAATTCCTCACCGATTACGTCTTCCCCACCATGCAGGCCGGCGCGGTCTATGAACGCGACTATCTGCTGGGGACGTCGTTCGCCCGCCCGCTGATCGCCAAAAAGCTGGTCGAGATCGCCGAGTTGGAAGGCGCAGACGCCGTGGCCCACGGCGCGACCGGCAAAGGCAACGACCAGGTACGTTTTGAACTGACCGTGATGGCGCTCAACCCCACACTGCGCATCATCGCGCCCTGGCGTGAATGGAACATCCGCGGGCGCAAGGATGCGCTGGAGTATGCCGCCGAATACAACGTGCCGGTCAAGGCCACCATGGAGCGCATCTACAGCCAAGACCGCAACCTGTGGCATCTGAGCAACGAAGGCGGCCCGCTGGAAGACCCCTGGAACGAGCCGCCCGCCGATATGTTTGAATGGACGAGCGCGCCGGAGAACGCCCCCGACGAGCCGGAATATGTGGAGCTGTACTTCCGCCGCGGCATCCCGGAGCGCATCAACGGCGTGGCGCGCGGGCCGGTGGGGTTGATGGAGGAACTCAACGCGCTGGGCGTCAAGCACGGCATCGGGCGCGTCGACATCGTCGAGAACCGGCTGGTCGGCATGAAGAGCCGCGGCGTCTATGAAACCCCCGGCGGCACGATCCTCTACAAGGCGCACAGCGCGCTGGAGCAGCTTTGCTTGGACCGCGATACGCTGCACTATAAGCAGCAGGTGGGGCTGCGCTATGCCGAACTGGTCTATAACGGCCAGTGGTTCACGCCGCTGCGCCAGGCGCTCGACGCCTTTGTGCAGTTTACCGAGCAGAACTTGACGGGCCAGGTGCGGCTCAAGCTCTACAAGGGCAACGTGATCTTGGCCGGGCGCAAAAGCCCCTACAGCCTCTATCGCGAGGACTATGTCACCTTCGACGCCGACGACGTCTACAACCAGGCCGATGCCCATGGCTTTATCCGGCTCTTTGGGCTGCCGCTCAAGGTGGC
>QEUY01000963.1 GCA_003577365.1 Chloroflexota bacterium
AGCGCCCACGCCAACACGCGCATGGCCGCGCTGCAATCGCCCGCGCCGCGCGCCAGTTGGGTGTGAAAACTTGCCCAGCCGTCGGGCGGCTGCAGGCGCACCAACGATTCATAGGCGGTTTCCACCCTGGCCATGGCGGCATGGACATCGCCGCTCCAGGCGGCATCGCTCAGCTTGGGTGTGCCGATCAGCCGCCCAACCCTGCTGAGGGCTTGGGCCAGATCGGTCTGCGCCTGCGTGGCCGCGGCGGCGTAGTCTGCGCCTGAAGCGGGCGGTGTAGGTGTAAAGGTCGGCACAGGCTGCCGTTCGGACGCTTCTGAGGCGGCGGGGGTGCGTGTGATGAAGGTGGAGGTGAGCACCAATCCGGCGATCATGCCGGCCATGAGCAGGGCGACGCCCGTACGTTTACATATCATGCAATGACTCTAGCTGGGATGATTCGAGCGGGTAACTGCGGGCGGCTCCTGCACCAGCCCGGCCAATTCGGCGACAATTTGCTCCGTTGAATGGGGGTTGCCCAAGCGCCGGGCGTTGGCCGCCATAGCCGCCAGCTCATCCTTGCCCGCGCCAAACCAATAGGCGACGCGCTGGGCAATGGCGCGTGGGTCTTCGCTGTAGACGCCCACGCGGTTGTCCACGACATAGGGCACGTTGCCTTCTTCCTGGCCGGGGATATAGCCGCTCAGCAGGATCGGCAGCCCGCGGATCAACGCTTCGGCAATTGTGCCCGGCCCGGCTTTGGTGATGATGCAGTTGCACGCCGCCATCCAGTCGGACATGTTCGAGACAAAGCCGCGCAGGTGAACCGGCACGGGCCATGTCTCGCGTTGCAGGGCCACCAGCAGCCGCCGGTTGCGTCCGCAGATCACGACGACCTGGCCGCGGGGCTGACCGTGCATCTTGCCGTTGGCAGCCAGGGCCGCGGCCACGGCAGGCGCGATCTCGCCCACGCGGCCGATCCCTTCGCCGCCCCCCACCAGCAACACGGCGGGCAGGTCGGGGTCCATGCCCAGTTCGGCCCGCAGTTCGGCCACGGGCCGCACGGGCACGGCAAAGGCCGGTCGCACCGGCAGCCCATAGAGCCGCATCTGCTCCGGGCGCATACCTGCGGCCAGCGCGGCCCGATAGGTCGCCTCACTGGCGACAAAGCAACGCACCGCTGCCGGGTGATACCAGAGCGGGTGGGCAGAGGCCAGGTCGGTCACCACAATGGCATAGGGGATGTTGAGGCGCAGGCGGCGCAGCGCCAGCAAGGTTGGCTCCTGCACCAAAGGGTGCACAGAGACGATCAGGTCCGGCTGGTGACGGACGATGGCCGCGCTGACGCGGGCGGCGGCGGCACGCGCCACCGAGTTCATAATGCGCCGCGCCATGCGCGGCCGTTTGCCGGTGCGCCAGATCGTGCCCCACAGCCAGGGCGTACGGTTGGCGACCCAGCCGTAGCTTTTGGGCACCTCGCGCAGCGGCCAGGGGAAGTCGTCCATCAGCAGGTCGATGATGGTCACCTGAAAAGCCGCGCCATACAACTGATGAAAGACAGCCTGGATCGCTTCGGCGCTGGCGAGATGGCCGCCGCCGGTCTTGCTCATCAAAATGAGGATACGTTTCATGAGAAAGCGCTAGATGCCAAAGGACGCGATGTCAAGGACGCGATGAGCGAAAATTAGATGAGCGAAAACCGGATGGGAAAACGCACGGGGCAGAGCCGGCGACTGCGCGGCGGCGCCGGCGAGGGTCGTCTATCCCATCGAGGGCCACCTAATAGGCCCCGCGGCCGCGCAGCACAGCCG
>QEUY01000964.1 GCA_003577365.1 Chloroflexota bacterium
CTGGCAGCACCACCGTCTGCGGCCCCACCAGTGGGGCGATCCGCGCGGCGGCGCCCGGCACATCATAGGTCTTGACGCAGAAGAGCACTGCATCCACCGGCCCCATCTCTTGTGGGTCATCGGTGGCGCGGGCCGGGTGGATAACAAACTCGCCTTCGGGGCTGCGTACATGTAGGCCACGCTCACGCAGCGCCTGCAACCGTGGTCCACGCGCAAGGAAGGTTACCTCATGCCCTGTATAGGCCAGCCGCCCACCGATATAGCCGCCCAACCCGCCCGCACCCATGATGGCAATTTTCATGGTCTCTGCCCCTTTGTCGTCAGGTCAATACCGGCAGTTCACACCATCCACCGCCACTGCGGATAGCGTCGATGGCCTCTTGATAGCGCCAACCGTCGTAAAAGGTGAGATAGGGCCGGTGCGGCTCGCCGCGGATGTCGGCTGCAAAATCGCGCGCCAGCGCCGCCCATTTGTTTTGCACATCATCACCGATCTGTGGCAATTCATCGATATAGCGTTGCGGAACTGGCATCAGGGTCGCTTCGGCCTCTGGTTCCGCCTGGCGCCGGATGGCAATTGAAAAGACACCGTCGCCGAAAAGCGTCCCTTGTTCGCCGAAGAAGTGCCAGCCGTTGGTAGCGGCCGGAGTAGGAGCCGCCAGATTGATCAACAGACTGACCGGGATTGTTGATCGGCTGTCATCCGACGGGGCAAACTCGAGCAGTGCGGAGAGGGCGTCATCGGCGTTGCAGGTGCGCCATTCCATTGCGGCAGCCTCTGCCTCCGTTGGAATGCTGGCGCTGATCTGGCGGAAGTCATGGATGGGCGCCGCTACTGGCGCCCGACGACGTTGCACCCGCGCCCGCCCGGCAACCCTCACCAGCTTGCGATCCAACATGCGTTCAAGCATGGCAAAGATGTGGGTGGCGCCATTGTTGAGCAGGCCACCGCCAGTGGCGAGGTTGTCGAACCACGACCACGGTTGTAGTGGATGAGCATAGGGCAGGCGGAAGATGCAATCAACTTCCACAAGCGGCCCAATCACTTCATTGCGCAAGAGCTCAGCCGCCCACCCGACGCTCGGGTCGTAGGCCTGCGTGGCCGTATAAGCATGTTTGACGCCCGTCTGTGTGACGAGACGCAACAACTCTTTGGCTTCTGCTGCCGTGGCCGCCAGCGGCTTGTCACAGAAGAGATGACAGCCGAGGGCGGTTGCAACTTCCACCACCTCGTGGCGGAGTGATGCAGGCGTGGCCAGCGCCACGATTTCCGGCCGGATCGTCGCCAGGGTCTGTCGCCAGTCGGTAGAGGCTTCAGGCACATTGAGACGGTTCGCCACGTCCTGAACTACATCTTGCTGCCGGGCGCAGATGGCTGCCACTTCGACGCCACAGGAACGTAGCGCATTCGTGTGTCCTTCACCGGCCCAGCCGGCGCCGATCACAACGGCTTTTAGTTTCATCGGGGGCCTCCTAGGGAATTCTATACTGCGGTTGCTTTGAAAACCGGACTTGGCGAGAGGCTCACCCCTGGCGCTAGCTCCGGTTTTCAAACAGAGCGCAGGATAAAACGGACTGCTTTAACCATGTGGCGCGGTCAATTCGATCTGGATGTTGTCTGGGTCGCGCAGGGCCAGGATGTAGATGGGCAGGTGCGGACCCAGGTCCTTGATCTCGCCATGGGAGACGCCCTTTTCATCCAGCAGGCGCACGGCATTCTCCAGGTCGGCGTGGCTGCCGACGCTAAAACTGAGGTGGTCGAGCCCGATGCGGTTCTCG
>QEUY01000965.1 GCA_003577365.1 Chloroflexota bacterium
GCCGCCGCCTGGAGCAGTTGGCGACGAAAGTCCGGCGGCTTGGTCGGCGGCTGACAGCGCACGACCCGGCACAGCAGCGGGATGCGCTGGGAATTGACCTGGCCGGAGCGAATCATCACCCCCACCACCACCGCCGGCCAGAGCTTCTCGGCCAGCCGGTGATAGTGCCGCCCCAGCCAGCCTTGCAGATAGGGCCGCCAGAAGGCGGTGATGTCCACGCTCAACACCTGATAGTGTTCATAGCGCCGCACACACCACTGCTGCTGACTCGCAACGTAGAGTTGCCACTGCCAAAGCAAGGCGTTGATCTCCCATCGCCCATAGCGCAACGCCGCCCAACTGCGCCGCACCGCATCAGCGGCCAAGCCGTTCGCTGCCAGCGCGCCAAAGACTGCCCCACGGCTTTGCACAAAGGAGCCGTTGACCATGACCCACAACAGATGGAACAGGGCCAGATTGGTCCCGATGGGCACAACTTGCACGACCACGGCGATTGCCTCTATAGTGCGTTCCACGGCGATTAGCATGTCTCACTCCTGTTGGTATTGGCTTACCTCATTGTGGACTGCTAATCGCCGTTTGTCATCTCTCAACTTGCCTTGTGCAACTTTTACCGGAAACTAAAGTTCTTTACGAACTTTGCGGTTTAACATGTTCTGGATTCTGCTCGGCCTGGGCTTGATCCTGCTGCTGGCGGGGTTCGCGGTGCGTCATTGGGGCCATCGCGCCCAGGCCCAGACCGGGCTGCCTGTGGGTGAGGTGGTCTACAGCGACACAGGCGCATGGCAGGCCGTGGAGAAGCCGCTGATCAGCCGCCGTTATGGGCTGGTGGGCAAGCCGGATTACCTGGTGCGCGTACAGGCTGCAGGCGGGGCGCTGTTGGTCCCCGTTGAGGTCAAGAGCCGCACGCAGCCGGCGGTGACGCCCGCCGGCCATCTCTTGCAGTTGGCGGCCTACTGCCTTTTGGTCGAAGAGACGCAAAAGGCGCGCCCGCCCTATGGGCTGCTCCACTACGCCGACGCCACACTCCAGATCCCCTATACCGACGCGCTGCGTCAAGCGGCGCTGGACGCAGCCCAGGCCATCCGTCAGGCGCGCCACGCCGCCGACGTCCACCGCAGCCATGACGACCCGGCGCGCTGCCGCGGCTGCGGCTACCGTCACGCCTGTGACGAAGCCCTGGCGGAATAATCAACCGCAAAGGACGCAAAGGCCAGAGGAGGGAGCAGAGAGAAAATAGGAAATAGAAAATAGGCAAGAAGAGGCCATCGACCCTATTTCCTATTTTCTATCTCCTCCTCTTTGCGCCCTTTGCGGTTTATCCCCTTTCACTGCCTACTGCCTGTAGCTCAAAAACGCCCGTCGCGGTGTCGTATAGCCCCCAGGTAGGCGGGCCTTCCTTGCCCAGCAGTTCGCCGGGGTTGGCCAATATCCCTTTGCCCACGGCTTCCACCGCCTTGAGATGGTTATGCCCATAGCAGACCAGGTCGAACTGGCCGGACTGGGCGATGCGCCGCGCCGGCTCAGGATAGTGGATCACGGCCAGGGCACGGTCTTCTACCGTCAACTCGGCATAGATGCCCCACAGCGTGATCTGCGAAAAGCGGTCGGCGATCACCTGCAACAAGCGACCATCGCCGTCGTTGTTGCCAAAGACGATATGGATCGGCGCACTGTGGCTGCTGAGCTAGACTTGCTGTCTTCAGGTGTCGAGGATGGGCATTGCGCAAGTCCTTACTCGATCGGCAGGCGGTGAGACTTATATGCGAAAACAGAT
>QEUY01000966.1 GCA_003577365.1 Chloroflexota bacterium
GCCGTCTCCGATGCAGGATGGGTCGCCCTGGATATGGACGGGGCGCTGGCGGCGTCGAGGGACGGCGGCGTCACCTGGCAGCCGCTGGCCCCGCCCACAGTGGCGGGGGTCTTCGCCGTGGCGGCGCAGCCGGGGGAAGAGGCCGCGCCGATCTGGGCGGCGAGCGGCGACGGGCTGTGGTCGCTCGATCTCAAGCAAGGGCAGTGGCAGAAGGTCAATACCCCCGGCCTGCCTGCCGGCCCGCTCTTGGCTGTGGAGATGGCGCACGGCGGCGCGGCGCGGCTGGCCTATACGGCGGAGGGCCGTCTCTATGCCGGCGACGGCGGCGGGACGTGGCAGGAGATCACCGGTCCATGGCAAGGGCAGTCTTTGCTGCGTGCGCTGCCTGCCCAGGACGCGGCGGGCGAGGCGGCGGCGCTGGCCCTCACAATCCAAGCGAAGGAACCACAGGCGCAGGCACAAGGCCCTTATGCGATCCACGTCTGGCTGCGCCGCGCGGGGGCTTGGGCCAATATCGCCGGGCTGGAGACAGAGATCCCCTCGATGCTGGCGCTCTGGCCCAGCCCAGAGGGGCTGTGGTTGGCGACCCAACACCGGGTGATCGCGCTGCGCTGGGATGGCCGCACGCAAGCTTGGAGCGCAAGCCAGCATTTTTTTGCGCCCGATGAGCAGATCACGGCGTTGACCGCGTCGATGGATGGATCGCTGTGGGTAGCGACGACGCGCGCGCTCTATCGTTCGACGGATCAAGGGGTGATCTGGCGGCGCGCCGCCGATCTGCCGGAGCGCCAGCCGGTGGTCTATGTGCGCGCCGTCGCGACACGGCTCGACGTGGTGACGCTGGGCGGGCGCGTCTGGCACGGCGAGATCATGCCGGCGTAGCGGGCGATCCCCCTGCGTTTTCCCACCGCATGTAGGCAAACGGTCCGGCTCCGGTCTGGGTTTGGTCTAAAACGATTTGCCCATTTGGGGAAGCTCTGTTACGATGCCCGCCGTATGGACGAAACAGCGCCCTGCCGGTCGCGCCGTTTGCACCCCTTGCACTGGTGTCTGACCGGCCTACTCACCGTTCTCCTGCTCTTGATCCCGCAGAGGCTCCACGCCCAAGAAGGCGGGTTGTCGGAGGCTGCCCAAGCGGTCGCCGCGGCTGTGAACCAGGCGCGCGCTGAGGCCGGCCTTGGGCCACTGGCGGTCGATCCCTTGCTCAACCAAGCGGCCCAGAGCCATGTCGACGACATGGTCAACAACTATGTCTACGGCCATTACGGCAGCGACGGCTCGACCGTCGAGATGCGTGTGGCGCGCACCGGCTATGCTCAGAACCCCTGGGTCAGTGAAAACTGGGTCTCATCTACCTCGGTGGCGGGGGCCATGACCTGGTGGATGAATGATTATGTTCACCGCGTCAATATCCTCAACGGCAACTGGCAGGAGATCGGCGTCGGCGTGGGCACACGCAACGGCGAGATGATCTTTGTCACCGTCTTCTCCGGCGACAGCGGCGATGCGCCGGCTGCCGAAGCCCCGGCGCAACCCTCGGCTGAAGTCGCGACCGCGCCGCCTCCCGCGCAGCCCTTGACCATCCCCGCCGAAGGCATGGACTATACCATCCGCCCCGGCGATACGCTCCTCAGCGTGGCCCTGGCCTATGGCACGACCTGGGAGAATCTGGCCGCGGCCAATGGGCTGAGCGAGAATGCCTTGCTCCAGATCGGGCAGGTGATCCGGCTGCCGGGAGCCAATGCGCCCGCAGCGAATACGCCTGCTGACGCGCA
>QEUY01000967.1 GCA_003577365.1 Chloroflexota bacterium
TTTCGTAAAATATTCGATCCCGTGTACGGACACGATATATCGTGTCCGTACACGGGATCGTGTCCATACGGGCAGGCGCTAAAGACGGATTACGCCCAGCAGGACGAGAATGGCAAAGAGCACGATCTGATGCAGCAGGTAGATGGTCAGCGAGTGGCGGCCCAGCCATTGTAACCCGCGCAGCGGCAGCCGGCCACCGATGGCGGGCAGCGCCGGCACGCGGCCCTGGGGGGTGTAGAGCGTGTTGCCGATGAAGAGGCCCAAAAGCACCACGCCAAACCAGGGGATCACGGGGAAGTAGTCGTTGGGGAAGTAGGCGACGGGCGTCAGCCCCAGCCAGAGCAGCCAGGGGAAATCGACGCGCACGGGCAGCAGCAGATAGCCGGCGATCTGAAAAGCCGCCCACAGCGCCAGGTTGATCCAGCGCAGACGCAGAAAGGGGTAGGCGGCGATGATCGAGAAGCCGATCAGATGCAGCACGCCAAAATGCACATACCCCACCCGCGCCGCCCACATGACCAGGCTCACGACCATGCCCCAGCCAAAGATGCGCAGCCCGCGCAGCAGATAAGGGCGGAAGGGCACGGGCCGGTCGCCGTGCGGCCCGGCGCTGCGCATCGTCGTCACCGCCAGCGAGACGCCGACCAGGCCGATAAAAAGCACGGCGATGGTGCGCTGGAAGTATTTCCAGAATCCGGCATACAGAACCACATCGGGCAGAACGCGAAAATACCACAGGTCCCACATCAGATGATAGATGACCATCATCACGATGGCGACCCCGCGCAGGGTGTCGATCTCCCAATAGCGGGCGGCGGCGCTGCGGGTTCGCGTACGGGTCAAAGTGGAAAGGGCGGACACACGCGGCTCCTTGTATTGTCCTGTGTACCGATTCTGCACGGCCTTGGGATGGTGTCAGTGGCTTGTGCAGCTAGACAACCGCACCTACGCAATAGCTGACCCGTAGCGGCGGGATGGCAGAATCAGGCTCCATCGTTTACAATCGTTCAAATATTCGACAACGGGCGGCTGGAATTTGGGCAGCCGCTCTCTCAACCTTTACCCTAGTCTACTGTACGGAGGCAGGATGGCGAAACGCAAATCAACGGCACAGGCAGCATCGGCGGCGCGACGTGACGCACCGTCCACCGCTGCCCCTGCTGCAGCGGTGGCTCCCCCCACGCCAAGCGCGCCGGCGGGCCGGCGCGACAAGGCCGAGTTGCGTGCGACGGCGGCGCGCAAGCGACAGAGGCAGACTCTACTGATCGCGCTGGCCGGTGGGGCAATTCTCCTGTTGTTGGCGGTGTTTATAGTGGTCAACCTGCGCGGCCGACAGCCGGTGGCGGGAGAGGAAACCTTTGCATCGCAGGGTAACTTACACATTGCCTTGGGCAGCGTTTCGCCCGTAGCCTATAACAGCATGCCGCCCACCTCTGGACCACATTATGAAAATCTGGCGGCCTGGGGTAACCAGCCGCAGCCTATCCGCTATGAGCATCTCGTCCATAATTTGGAGGACGGGGGGGTGGTCGTCTATTACCAATGTCCCGATGGCTGCCCAGAGGTGATCACCGAACTGGAGACGGTCTTGGAGCCTTATTTCGCCCAGGGGCGGAATGTGGTGCTGACCGTCAACGACCCGACTTGGACGCTGGGCGGCAGCCAGCCGCTGCACCAGGACATGGGCGCACCGATCATGCTGACGGCCTGGCGCAAACGCCTGCCGCTGCAAACGGCGGATGCGGAGACCATCCGCGCTTTTGTCG
>QEUY01000968.1 GCA_003577365.1 Chloroflexota bacterium
CGCAGCCCCAAGCGCAGCGCCTTGAGCACCGACTCCTTGGCGCTCCAGGTGGCCGTCACCAGCAGGTCGGCCAGCGCGGGCGGCGCACTTGCCAGCGCGTGCTGTTCTTCTGCGGTGAAATAGTCATGCACAAAGCCTGCCCCGCGCGGCTCGACCAATTCGAGGTCTGCGCCCAAGTGGATGGGGTGGGCGTTGGTGCAGCAGACCGCGCAGAAGGCATAGCCGTGGCTGTGGCTGATCGAGAGCGCCAACGGCAGCCGGGCAGGGACGTCATCTTCCGGCGCGCCGCTCAAGGCCGGGTGACAGCTCACGACATAGGGCGCGCCGTCGCTGTCCTGGGTGACGGTAAAGCTGTCGAGCGCCGGCTGAAACCCCGACGCGGCGGCATAGTGGGCCTGGATCAGCCGTTTCGCCGTCCAGCGGCCCAAGAGCCAGTCGCGGCGGCGCTTCGGGTTCAGATAGCCCGCATAGCGTTCCTGCTCCGCGGGACTCAACAGCCCTGCGGGGGGCCGGCCTGCTGCCAGGTCCGGGTGGTCGACAACGGATTGCACAAGCCAACGGATCATAGCTCTCCTGTCGGGCCACGGTGCGGAAACCCTCTAGCTCGACATAAACATTTCCGGCTGTGTCTACAACGTGGGCGGCGAAGGTTGTCCCATCCGGCGCGGGCTGCACGGCGGCGTAGAGCGGCGCGTCGCCTGCATCGTCCAACTGGCGGTAGACCGCCACCCGGCCAATGCCCGCGGGCAGCGCCATCGCGCCCTTTTGCTCCAGCGACCAGAGCGCCACCGTCTGGAAACAGGCTTCGACCAAGCGCGGGGCCATGCGCCAGGCTGCGCCTGCCGGCTGCGTATCGGCGGGCAGCGGCAGCCGCAGCTGCGCCACGGCGCGATCCGCCTCCACCAAACCCGCGTCGAGCACCTGATAGGCCGGGCCGTGGAAGAAGCGCGCATAGATGCGTTCTGCCGAGATAGGCAGGCCGGCGGGCGGCGTAAAGGCGACCTGTGGTGCGACCGGCGCTTTGGCGGCCAGACGTACCTGTGCCGCAAAGTGATCCGCGCTGCGCGCGGGCAGCCCTGCCCGCGCCGGGGGCGTCTGCGAGCGCAGCGCCGTGTGCGCCACCAACTCGTCCGCGGGGCCGGCCAGCACCTGCGCCTGGAGATAGAGCGTGCGCGGCTCCATGCGGAAGAACTTGAACGCGCCCAGCATCCGCACATCCTCGACCGCGGCCACCGCATAGCCCGGCGCGGCCAGCGCGGCCGTCTCTGCCATCGCCTCGACGGCCATCACGCCCGGCAGCCAAGGCACGCCGGGGTCGGGCGCGTGGTCATAGAGGAACGGCTGCGCCTTGGGGTCGAGCGGCGTTTCGACTGTGATTCCCGTGTAGCGGCCCGCGCTCGTCACCTGCGCGGCCATGAAGGATGGCTGTGTAGTCTGGGCGGCCTGCGCCTTGTCGACATCCAGCCCGCCGGTCGGGTCTAACTCGTCCAGCCAGGGGCCAAGCCGTCCCGCAACCAGCACTTCGCCGCGGCTCCCGGCCAGCAGTTCACGGCGCACCGTGGGGATGCCGGCCGCAGGCGGCAGCATATCGACCCCCAGGCTGTCCATGATCTGCGGCACTGAGCCGCGCGCCGCCATGCCGATCTCGGCCCAGGCCGTCCAGTCGATCACCAGCCCGCGCGTGGCGGGCCGCCAGGCGCGCAGGCTGCTGGTCAGCTTGCAGAGCAGGTCGTTGGCCGCGCTGTAATCGGTCTGGCCGTTGTTGCCAAAGCGCCCCGCCACCGAGCTAAAGGCCACAGCCGCGCCGATGGGCAGCCCCTGGGCGGCGCGCAGCAGATGGTAGAAGCCGTCTGCCTTGACGTCGAAGACCAGGTCAAACTGGCCCGGCTCCTTGTCGGGCAGGGCGCGGTCGACCAGCAGCCCGGCGGCGTGGATCAGCACGTCCAAGCGTCCATGGCGGCTGCGGATCGTGTCGATCACCGCGGCAACCGCGCCGCCGTCGCGCAGGTCCAGGCTGGTATAGTAGGCTGTGCCGCCTGCGGACTGCACGGCTTCGACCGCGGCCAGGGCGGCGCTGCGCCGTTCGACCGCGGCCAGCTTGCGGTTGATGGCGGCGGGCGTGGGCCGTTCGCCAGCGGCGCGGCCCGCTTCGATGAATTGCTGTTTGAGCGCCTCCGGGTCGCGGCGCAGCAGCCCGATCTCGGCGTCGTGCGCGTCGGGCGCG
>QEUY01000969.1 GCA_003577365.1 Chloroflexota bacterium
GGCGCTGGCGTGGATTTTCTTCCTGATCATTTTTGTCCTGTCGTACCTGCAGATCAAGCTGTCGAATCGCTGGGTCTATTACGAGTTCTCCTAAGGAACCAGTCATGGCGACTACTCAATCAACCACCCCAGCGGTGCTCACACCGCGCCCGGCTCAGGCACAAGGCGGCTTTCTGTGGATGCAGCGGCTCGGCAAGTTCGTCATCTACACCTTAGCCATTGTCACCGCCATTCTCTTTAGCCTGCCCTTCTTCTGGACGATCACCAGCTCGCTCAAGCCGATCACCGAGATCTATGTCTTTCCACCCACCTTCTTCCCCCAAGAACCGCGCTGGGCCAATTATCGTGATGTCTTTACCATCGCGCCCTTTGCGCGCTTTATCTGGAACACGGTGGTCATCACGGCCCTGGCTATGATCGGCCAAATCCTGTCGGCGGCGGCGGTGGCCTATGGCTTTAGCCGCTTTCGCTTTCCGGGGCGCGATGGGCTTTTCTTCCTAGTGCTCAGCACGATGATGTTGCCCTGGCAGGTCACGATTGTGCCCACCTTTCTGCTCTTCCGCTACTTGGGCTGGATCAACACCTTCTTGCCTTTGATCGTGCCCTCGTTTTTCGGCGGCGGCGCGTTCTTTATCTTTCTGCTGCGCCAGTTCTTTATGACCATCCCGCGCGACCTGGACGAGGCCGCCAAGCTGGACGGCGCATCCTCGGTGCGGATCTTCTGGAACATCATCCTGCCGCTCTCCACGGCGGCGATTGCCACGGTTGCGATCTTCTCGTTTATCAACCACTGGAACGAGTTTATCGCGCCGCTGATCTTCCTCAACTCCCCCGACAAGTTCACGGTCTCGATCGGTCTGCGCTATTTCGTCTCCAACCCGTTTGAGAGCGACGAACCGCGCGAAGCGATCCTGATGGCCGCCTCGTTGATCGTGGCGCTGCCGCCGCTGATCCTCTTCTTTGCCGCCCAGAAGTACTTTGTGCAAGGCATCGTCACCACGGGCTTAAAAGGGTAAACAGCTTAGTGCTCGATCACGCAAGGTTCACCGTCGGGGCCGCCCCCCGTGGCGGCCCGTCTGCGGACAGGCACGGGGGCCTGTCCCTACCATGTGTGAGGCGCAGCACTTAGGCAGATCCACCTGAAGCCACAACCCGGCTGCGCCGGCGCGCAGCCAACACTAGAAATCACCTGGCATGAAGATCACCAAGATCGACACCTACCTGGTTAACTTAGGTCACCGCAACATCCCCTATGTCAAAGTCCACACCGACGAAGACATCTATGGGGTCGGCGAAGCCTACTCCTGTGGCCCCGACAAAGCCACCGTCGAGGTCATCCACGATTTTGAGGAATGGCTGCTCGGTCGCGACCCGCGTGACATCGAAGGCCTGTGGCAGTTGATGTACGCCGGGTCGCGCTTTCCCGGCGGCTCGGTCGTCAACGCCGCCATCAGCGGCATCGAACATGCGCTGTGGGACATCGCCGGCAAGGCCGCCAACCTGCCCGTCTACCGGCTCTTGGGCGGCAAATGCCGCGAGCGCGTGCGCGTCTACCAGTCGCCGCGCGGCAACAGCCCGCAGGAGATCGCCGACAACGCCGTCCGCCTGATCGAAAAATACGGCTATACCGCCATCAAGATGAGTCCACTGCCCGGCAACTGGCACACCCTGCCCTGGAACCAGGCGCTGCGCGAGACCGAGGCGCGCGTCGCCGCCGTGCGCGACGCGGTCGGCCCCGACATCGACATCGGTCTGGACCCG
>QEUY01000970.1 GCA_003577365.1 Chloroflexota bacterium
GCCGCCAGCCGGTGCCCGCCCTCGCTGCTAACGCTTTTGGCTGCGTGGCTGGCCACGACGACCAGGTCGTACAGCGCCCAATGGCCGGGCGGGAAGAGCAGTTTGGCGATGCTGGTGGCGTCATCATCGCCACGCTCCCACTCCACAAAGCCACCAAAGAGGCTACGGCTGGCCGACCCGCTGCCCAGCCGGGCGAGGGCCGAGAGGCGGGTGGCGTCCAGTTTCAACCCGAGCGCAGCGCAGCCAGCCACGGTCAACGCGGCGAACCCACTGGCGGAGCTGGCAATACCGGAGGCCGTGGGGAAGTTGTTGCGGCTGGCGACGCGGGCGCGGTAGTTGATACCTGCCAGAGCGCGCAGCCGGTCCAGGTGGCGCACCAGCCGCTGCGCCGCCTGCTCATCGAGCCGCACATCGTCCAGCGTGATCTCGTCCGTTGTCCACCGGCTATCGTCGACCCACTCGACTGTCGTCGTTGTATAGGCATCAGCCAGGGTCATGCTGATGGAGTTGTTGAGTGGCAGGTTGATAGATGCGTCGGCCACGCCCCAATATTTGATAAAGGCGATGTTGCTGCCGGCGCGGCAGGTGGCTTTATACATGGCGGCGCTTTGTAACAATTTGGAAGGTGATTGAGCAATGAGATGATTGGGAGACGATACAGATCACCTAGCCACTTTGTCGGCCATCTCTTCAAAGCGACGGAGGAGGTCTTCGAGCAGCTCGTCGTGAGCGTCGAACTCAATCGTAACGCCCTCCGCTGTGGGCGTGATGATCGCTTTCCAG
The DNA here is from genome assembly GCA_003577365.1 of Chloroflexota bacterium. Lineage (GTDB taxonomy): Bacteria > Chloroflexota > Anaerolineae > Caldilineales > Caldilineaceae > QEUY01. Next base: position 784 of record QEUY01000970.1, read on the forward strand.
CCCATCCCCTCCAACTGCCGGTGTTTGTCCACCACTCCGCCCCCGAGCTTTTTCAGCAGTGACTCTGCTGTTGCGGCGTCGAGCCCCGGAACGTGGATAGTCTCCTGGTCGTAGAGATCGGCGCGTTCGTATTCGTTATATTTGTTGTCGCGTTCGTCGCCAAACGAGGATGTGCTAATGGGCATAGGACGCTCCGTGATGCGTGATACGTACGTTGTTTGACAACGCAGTATACCATCGATTATGTGGCCGGGAAAGGTGGGCGAGTTCTCACATTCATGCACTACGCAGCACACATTACGCTTCATGGCACCAACCGGTTCAGGTCACGCGGAAAGAGCGTCGTCAGGCGCACATTCGGTGTGCCCAGCAATTGCATCAGCAGCCGCTCCAACCCGATGGCAAAGCCACCGTGGGGGGGCATACCATAGCGGAATGCCTCCAGGTAGCTCTCGAAGGGTGCGGTTGGCATCTTGGCCTGCTCCAGCGCGGCGAGATAGTCCTCGTAGCGGTGGAGTCGCTGGCCGCCGGTGACTAGCTCGGTGCCACGGAAGAGCAGGTCAAAGGAGTTGGAAAATTGAGGGCGCGCCGGGTCTGGATGCGTATAAAAGGGCCGCTTGCTCATGGGGTAGCCGGTGACAAAGAGGAAGTCGCTGCCGTGTTCGCTCTGCGCCCACTCGCCGAGACGGCGCTCCTCGCCCGGCGCCAGGTCGGGTTCGCCCCGTTCGTCTGTGCCCGTGAGTTGGTAGACCAGCTCCTTGGCCTCGCTGAAGTGGAGGTGCGGAATCTGTGCCGGCACGGTGGGGAGCCGGGCGTTGAGGAGCGCCAGTTCGGCGGCACAATGCTCCTCCAAATGGGTAAAGATGTGCGCCAGCACGTCGCGCAGCAGCGCCATCACCGTAAAATGATCGTCGATAAAGCCGAACTCTACATCCAGGCTTACGTACTCATTGACATGGCGTGTCGTATCGTG
>QEUY01000971.1 GCA_003577365.1 Chloroflexota bacterium
CACATCCGCATCCTTGAGCATGGTGCCGATGTCCAGGTTGCGTGTACACTGGACGACCCGCTCGTTGACATCGCGATAATTTGTCTTTTGCAGCGAGAGCTCGCCAAAAACGACCAGCGCGGCCGAACAGTCGCCCCCCTCTTGCAGAGCAACGGCCTCGTTGTAGCGGGCCAGCAGTTGGCGTGCGGTCTCGACATTGGCGAGCCCCGCCATGGCGCCTTCGTGGTCCGGCGCCAGGGCCAACAGCTCGTTGAAGCGCGCCTCGGCGCCGTCGAAATCGCCGGCGGCGAGCAGATTGTTGCCCTCGGCCAGCAGTTGGGCGTGGTGGCGCGCCGTCTCGGCCGCGGCGAGCGCAGCCGCCATGCTCCGGCGCAGGCTGATCGCCCCAGCCACGACGAGCACCAAAATGGCTGCAACCAGGGCCAGACGCAGCAGCCGGCCCGACCAGGGAAAGACCCACTGTTTGGGGCGGATCTTGACCTGGGCGTCGAGACCGGCCTTGAAGCGCGCTTCTTCCAGCGCGCGCGCCACGGCCCGGTTGTTGGGGTAGCGCTCGCTCAACGCCTCAAAGGCTGCGATGGCGCGCTGCCATTCGCCGGTGTGCAGGTCGGCCATGGCCTGGCGAAAGGCGGGGTCTTCGTGGATGGTCGGTTTGAGATCGGCTGCAAGGGTCATAAGGATCGTTCTTCTTGTCTACAACTGCTTTCCGTTTTGTGCTACGCCGGTGGGTTGGCATGTTGCTTTCCTCTGTCGCTAACCATGATTGGCAGTTACCCTCCTGACATAGTATCAAACAAAGTCATGATTCTAGGCACTGTTGGTCCCATGATGACGATAAACATGACTGGAAAGATAAAAAAGACTAGCACCAGCACGATCTTGACGCCGGCCTGGCGAGCCTGTTCTTCGGCGCGCTGGCGGCGTTTGATGCGCATCTGTTCGGCCTGGCCGTGGAGCACCTGGGCGATGCTGACCCCCAACTGGTTGGACTGGACCAGCACGGCGACAAAGGTGCTCAATTCGTCCACGTCGGTGCGTTCGACCATCCGGCGCAGCGCCTCGTTGCGCGGAGCGCCCATACGCATCTCGCGCACCACGCGGCGAAACTCCTGCGAGAGGGCGTTTTGCCACTGTTCACCCACCCGCAACAGGGCGGATTCAAAGGCCAGCCCGGCCTCGACGCCGATGGTCAGCATGTCGAGCGCATCGGGCAGCGCCCGCAGGATCTCTTTCTGGCGGCTGCGGGCGCGGCGCCGCAGCCACATCTGCGGCAGCAACAGACCCACGGCGGATATGATCACGGTGTTGCGCAGCGCAGCGAAAAAGGGCAGTGCATCATCCAACAAAAGAAAGTAGCCGCCGCCCAGCGCCACTGCCAGCAGCAGCCGCACCCCCATAAAATCGAGCACGCTCATGCCGCCCGGCTCGCCCGCCAACACCAGCAAGTGCGCCGTCTTTTCAAAGCTGCGTTTGGGCATCAACCCGCCCAGCCCGCGCACCAGCCGGCGCAGCAGCGGCAGCAGCACGCGCACGGCAAAGGGCTGCGCCAGTTCGCTCTCCTCGACGACATCGCGGCGGTCCAGGTAATCTTGCAGCCGTTCGGCGACCGGCAGGGTGGCGGTGCGTGCGGGGGCAAAGCCCTGCCAGACCAGGAACGTGGCCAGGACGACCAGCCCGGCTACCACCAGGGGTGACCACGGGGCTGTAGCGCCGGCAAAAAAGGTCATCAGTTCCATGACGCTCACACCTCAATATCCAGCTGCTACGCCCGGCAACAGGCGTATCAACCCCGGTTCGAAAAAGGGGTCGAAGTATCCTGGACTCAGGATGCTGATGCCAATAGCAAGCGCCACTGGTGTTCCCGTGAGGATATAGCCTGTTATCCGCTGTTGCGCGGTCAACACGCGCACCTCGCGGAGGATGCGGATACGGTCGCGGATGGTGTCGCCGATAGTCTCCAGGATCGTGGCCAGGTTGCCGCCCATTTCGTACTGCACGCTGATGGCGGTCACGATCAAGTCCAGGTCGTCGCTGCCCATCCGCCCGGCGGCATGGTAGAGCGCCCGCTGGAGCGGGACGCCGAGGTTGGTCGCCCGCACGATGCGGGCAAACTCGGCGGAAGAAGGAGGCGGCATCTGCTCGACCAGGACCTCGAGCGCCTGCGACAGGCCATAGCCGGCGCGCAGCGCGCCCACCAGCAGCGTCAGGACATCGGGCAACTGGTTGATAAAGGCGCGGCGGCGGCGAGCCTGGGCGATGCGCAGGTAGAAGAGGGGCAGAGCGGCCAACACCCCCCCCAGCAGCAG
>QEUY01000972.1 GCA_003577365.1 Chloroflexota bacterium
GCAGCGCGCCAACCTGTTGAGTGAGACGCCCGAAGCGACGCGCTTGATCGAGTTGAAGTCGCCCATCCTCAAACCGGAACAGATGGCGGCGCTGTTGGCCCGGCCCGAACCGGAATTCCGCGCTGTCACCCTGGACGCGGTCTGGCAGGTGCCGGAATCCACCGAGGGCGGGGCTGCGGGCGGCGCGCTGGCTGCCGCCGTCGAACGGCTCTGCCGCGCCGCCGAGGAGGCGGTGCGCGGCGGCGCGTACCTGCTGGTGATCTCCGACGAGAAGGCCGGCCCGCACACGCTGCCCATCCCGTCGCTGCTGGCGATAGGCGCGGTACACCACCACCTGATCCGTCAGGGGCTGCGCATGGCGGCCAGCCTGATCTGCGCCAGCGGCGAGCCGCGTGAGGTGCACCACTTTGCCGCGCTGATCGGCTATGGCGCCAATGCGGTCTATCCCTACCTGGCCTACGCCTCAATTGAGGAGATGGTGAACGAGGGCCGCCACACCGAGGGCATGACCCTGGCCTATGCCATCCGCAGCTTTGTCAAGGCAGTGGACAAAGGGCTGCTCAAGATTATGAGCAAGATGGGCATCAGCACGGTCGATGCCTACTGTGGGGCGCAGATCTTCGAGGCGTTGGGCCTCGGCGATGAGCTGCTCAACGCCGCCTTTCGGGGCACGCCCAGCTTGGTCGGCGGCATTGGCTTCGCCACGCTGGCCGAAGATGTGCTGGCCTGGCAGCGCAAGGCCTACCCTGCGGGGGGCAACGCCAAGACGGTCAAGCTTGAGACCTGGGGGCTGTACAAATCGCGCCGCGGCGGCGAGCTGCACGAGTGGAGTCCGCAGGTCGTCCACGCGCTGCATGAGGTATCCAGAGCGCCCGACGCCGAGACCCGCGCTGCCAAGTATCGCGACTATGCCGGGCTGGTCAACGCCATGAAGCTGGCCCCGCGCCATCTGCTGGACTTTGTGCGCGTGCAGCCGGCGCTGCCGCTGGCCCAGGTAGAGCCGGTCGAGCGCATCCTGCGCCGTTTCAGCACCGCGGCCATGAGCCACGGCGCGTTGAGCGGCGAGGCGCACGAGACGTTGGCGATTGCCATGAACCGCATCGGCGGCATGAGCAACAGCGGCGAGGGGGGCGAGGCGCGCGAGCGTTATTTCACCGAGCGCGCCAGCAAGATCAAACAGGTGGCGTCGGGGCGTTTTGGCGTCACCCCCACCTATTTGATGAGCGCCGAAGAGCTGCAGATCAAGATGGCGCAAGGCTCCAAACCGGGCGAGGGCGGGCAGTTGCCCGGCCACAAGGTCTCGGCAGAGATCGCCACCCTGCGCCTGAGCACACCCGGCGTGGCGCTGATCAGCCCGCCGCCGCACCACGACATCTACAGCATCGAAGACCTGGCGCAGTTGATCTTCGACCTCAAGACGATCAACCCCTCGGCCAAGGTCAGCGTCAAGCTGGTCTCAGAGTTCGGCGTGGGCACCATTGCCGCCGGCGTCGCCAAGGGCTTTGCCGACGTGATCCATCTGAGCGGTCACAGCGGCGGCACCGGGGCCAGCCCGCTGAGCAGCATCAAGAACGCGGGGCTGCCCTGGGAGATCGGCTTGGCCGAAACGCACCAGGTCTTGCTGGCCAATGGGCTGCGCACGCGCCTGACGCTGCGCACCGACGGCGGCCTGGCGACCGGCCGCGATGTGGTGATCGCCGCCATGTTGGGGGCCGACGAGTTCAGCTTTGGCACCAGCGCCATGATCGCCGAGGGCCACCCAAGACCCGGAACTGCGCGCCAAGTTCGACGGCACGCCGGAGATGGTCATCCGCTTTATGACCGGGATCGCCGAGGAGGTGCGCGAACTGCTGGCCGAGATGGGCTATCGTAGCCTGGACGAAGTCGTCGGCCATCCCGAACTGCTCAAGCAGGTGGTCTTTGGCCGCGAGGCGGGCTATATGGACTTGTCGCCGCTGCTCTATGTGCCGGATACGGGCAGC
>QEUY01000973.1 GCA_003577365.1 Chloroflexota bacterium
GCGGCGCATTCGGCCAAAAGCTGGCGCGCCGTGGCGCTGCGGCAGAAGGCGTCCAGCGACCGGTTGCGGACAGCAGGGTCGGCGGCGGTGATGATCCGGACCAGTTCGCTCATGGCGGCTATCTCCCCGCCGCGGCCAGGTCGCGTTGGGCCATCAACTCCAGCAGCCGGGTCAGCACCTCGTCACGGTCACGGCCATGCAGCGCCAGCGCCAGTTGCGCGCTGAGCAGCCCATATTTCACGCCAAGGTCATAGCGTGAATCTTGCTGTTCCAGGGCCAAATACTGCTCGCGCGGGGCCAGCTCGGCCAGCGCCGACGACAGGGTCACGCGGCGGCTGTCGCCCTTGGCCGCGGCCAGTTGGCGCGCCAGCAGTTCCATCACCGTAGGCGTCAGCACATGCATACCAAAGAAACAGAGGTAGTGCCCGGCGCGCAGCCCCGGCACGATCAGCCGCTGCTCGGCCTCGGTGGGGGTCGGCTTTTCGATCACGGTATCGACGCGGTAGAGGTCGGCGCGGCCGGAGACAGGTCGCCCGCCGATCGCGCCGAAATAGGGCAGCAGGCTTTCACGCGTGGGCTGCACTGCCGAGACGGTGCAGGCCTCGGCCTGGGCCAGTTCGACCAGCCGCTGCGCACAGCTTGGCGCGTCGCGCTGCACATAGAGATGGTCGCCGACCAGATGCAAAAAAGGATCGCCTTGGGTGAAGCTGGCCGCGCAGTAGATGGCGTGCCCATAGCCCAATGACTCGGCCTGCGGCACAAAATGCAGCCGCCCGGCGTGGTCGCCCGCGACCTCGGCATAGGCGATCTCGTCGCCGGGACGCACGACCACGGCGATCTCCTCGATCCCCGCTTGGACGACTTCATGGATCAGGATCTGCAGCACCGACCGTTCGACGCCATCGCGGTCGATGAGTAGCTGTAAAGGGAGGGTACGTTGTTGGCGGCCTGCGGCAGTGATGACGGCTTTGCTGATCTTCATGGTGTACTCATTGTCTAGGTGCTACAAGGTGCTACATCCGGCGAGCCATTTGACGTGTAGGGACAGGCCCCCGTGCCTGTCCGCGGGCGGGCCTATCCGTGTCTGTCCGCAGGCAGGCCGCCACAGGGGCGGCCCCTACGGATTCACATCAGTTACAGGATCAAGCACTAAGGGAGGCGTGATCCGGCAGAAATTTCATCCAGCATCTGCCTGCGCTGTTCGGCTTGGCGGGCGCGGCCCGCTTCGCGGATCAGGTGTTTGAGGTTACGCGAGCAGCGGATCGGCCCGCTGGGTGGGGCATACCGGTCGGGCAGCGGCGTCGGATGGGCGTTGGCCGTGCGGTTGAAACAGGGCGCCAGCCTGCCGATCAGGTCATTCTCCGCCGCGGTCAGATCATGGCCGAGCGCGGCAAAACAGGCGGCGCGCGAACTGCGCAGCTCGACGGTATAGCGCAGCGAGCTAGGCCAGTTGCGCAGGATAAAGCGCCCCACCACCGAGCGCGCCTTATGCCCGTCGCGAATGTGATGCCACACGCGGTCAAAGGCTTGGTAGGACTGGCCGATATAGAACGCGATCTCGCCATCGCGAACGATGTAGAGGTCGAAGACACGCCACGCCTCAGGGCACTGCTCGATCAGCAGGAATTCCCGGATCGGCAGGGCGACGGTCTGTTCATACAGAATGAGTTCGGCCATCTTCTCTACCCGCCCGTATCGGCGGAGTTGCAGGCTAGGCAGGTAGGCAGTAGGGAGTAGGGAGTAGGGAGTAGGG
>QEUY01000974.1 GCA_003577365.1 Chloroflexota bacterium
TCACCGGCCCGGAGACGGTCTCCGTGCGCCGCGTGGCCGAACGCTTTGGGCGCATCTTCGGCGTGACGCCGCAGTTGATCGGGGTCGAATCGCCCACGGCGCTGCTCAGCAATGCAGCCCAGGCGCAGGCGCTCTTTGGCTATCCCACGGTAACGCTGGATCAGATGCTGGTCTGGATCGCCGATTGGGTGCAGGCCGGCGGGGCCTCCTTGCACAAACCCACCCACTTTGAGACACGCGACGGGAGGTTCTAATGGCGACCCTGGCGCCCTCGCTCGCCCAGCATCTGCGCGCCGGGACGGTGATCCCCGCACACCCGCTGGCGCTGACCGCCGACAACCGCCTCGACACCTGCCGCCAGCGCGCCCTGACGCGCTATTACTGCGCCGCGGGCGTGGGCGGTGTGGCGGTGGGGGTGCATACCACCCAGTTTGAGATCCACGAACCGGAGCGTGGGCTGCTGGCCCCGGTGCTGTCGCTGGCCGCGGCCACGGCGGAAGAAGCGCGGCGCGGCGATGCGCGGCCGTTTGTGCTGGTTGCGGGGCTGGTGGGCCGCACCGAGCAAGCCGTGGCCGAGGCCGAACTGGCGCTGTCGCTGGGCTATCATGCCGGGCTGTTGAGCCTGTCTGCCTTTCGCCACGCGCCCGACGCGGTGCTGTTGGAGCACTGCCGCCGCGTGGCCGCCGTCATCCCGGTCTTTGGCTTCTATCTCCAGCCCGCGGTGGGGGGACGGGTTTTGGGCTTTGACTTCTGGCGGCGCTTGATGGAGATCGATAACGTCGTCGCCATCAAGGTGGCGCCCTTCAACCGCTACCAGACCATCGACGTGGCGCGCGCCCTGGCCGAATCGGGCCGCCAGCACGAGATCGCGCTCTACACCGGCAACGACGACAACATCGTCAACGACCTGATCACCGACTTTGTCTTTGACCCCGGCCAGCCGCCGGTGCGCTTTGTGGGCGGGCTATTGGGCCAATGGGCCGTGTGGACCCGGCGCGTGGTCGAGACGCTGCAGGCGATCCACGCCCAGCGCAGCCAAGACCGGCTCGACCATGCCCACTGGCTCACCTATAACGCGCAGCTCACCGACGCCAACGCCGCCATCTTCGACCCCGCCCACGACTATCGCGGCTGTCTCCCCGGCATCCATTGGGTATTACAGCGCCAAGGGCTGGTGCAGCACATCCACACGCTCAACCCGCATGAACAGTTGGCCCCCGGCCAAGCGGCGGAGATCGAACGCGTCTGCGCCGCCTATCCGCATCTCGCCGACGACGACTTTGTCGCCGCGCACCTGAAAGAATGGCTCGATTGATCATGGCAACCACGACAAGGGCAACCGAACCATCAACCGCCCCCATCCGTGTGGGCATCGCCGGGCTGGGGCGCAGCGGCTGGAATATCCATGCGCGCCTGCTCGAACCACTGGCCGACCGGTATCAAATTGTCGCCGTGGCGGATGCCGACGCGGCGCGGCGCGACGAGGCTGTGGCGCGCTTCGACTGCATGGCCTACGACACGCCCGCCGCGCTGCTGGACGACGCGGCAGTTGAACTGCTGGTCGTGGCGCTGCCCAGCCACCTGCACGCCGATCTCTCGATCGCCGCGCTGGAGGCCGGCAAACATGTGGTCTGCGAAAAGCCGATGGCGACTTCCCTGGCCGGCGCCGACCGCATGGTGGCCGCCTCCGAGGCGAGCGACCGCATTCTCACCATCTTCCAAAACCGGCGCTATGACCCCCATTTCAAGAAG
>QEUY01000975.1 GCA_003577365.1 Chloroflexota bacterium
AGGTTGGTGATCGTGCTGATCGCCAGCACGTCCATGCCTGCATGGTGGGCGACCAAGGCTTCGGGGACGGTGCTCATGCCCACGGCGTCGCCGCCCAGGATGCGCAACATGCGGATCTCGGCGGGCGTCTCGAAGTTGGGGCCGGCCAGCATGATATAGACGCCGCGCTGCAGCGTTAACCCGCGGCGCGCGGCGACTTCCAGCGCCAGGTCGCGCAGGTGCTTGCTGTAGGTGCGGTTGGCGGCGGGAAAGCGCGGGCCAAATGCGTCGAGGTTGGGGCCACGCAGCGGGTTGTTGCCGGCCATGCCCACAAAGTTGATGTGATCCTCGACCAGCATCAGGTCGCCCACGGCAAAGGCGGGGTTCAGCCCGCCGGCGGCGTTGGTCAGGATCAACGTGCGCACGCCCATGCGCTGCATGACACGCACCGGCAGGGTGGTCTGCTGCAGCGAATAGCCCTCATAGTAGTGGAAGCGTCCCTGCATGACACAGACGGGCGCGCCTGCCAACTGCCCGATCACCAGGCGGCCCGAATGGCCCGGCACGGTGCTGAGCGGAAAATGGGGGATGTCGGCGTAGTCCACGACCGTGGGCGACTCGACGGCATCGGCCAAACTGCCCAGCCCGCTGCCCAGGATCAGCCCCAGCGTGGGCCGGTGGCGGGTCTGGCGCAGGATGCGGTCGGCGGCTTCGTCGTAGTGGTAAACCTCAAACTCGGCGACCATGCACGGCTCGTTTCAAGCGGACGTCTGGACGTGCCCTTAAGGCTTGGCGTCGTGGTGGGCGACTTGGCGGCCGTCGATCACCAGCGCCGGCGTGTTGTCGTCGGCCACCTGCCGGTAGACCTGGGTCGTGCTGGCGCTGGCATGGCCCAACCGCTCCTGCACCTCGCGCAGATCGGCGCCGGCGTTGAGCAGATGGGTGGCAAAGCTGTGGCGCAAGGTGTGCGGCGTGACCGGCGTCTTGATCTCGACCTGCTTGACATAATGCTTGATGATCAGCCACAGCCCTTGGCGGGTGAGACGCTGCCCGCGGTGGTTGAGAAAGAGCGCCGGTTCTGCCGGGTCCACCAGCAATTGGCTGCGCCCGCTCTCCAGATAATCATGGACGGCGTTGACTGCGCCGGCATAGACCGGCACGGTGCGCGTGCGTTTGCCGCCGTCGCCGCAGGTGATGGTGCGCGCCGCCAGGTCGACGCTCTCCAGGTTGAGGTTGACCAGCTCGGTGACGCGCATCCCCGTGGCGTAGAGCACCTCGAGCAGCGCCTTATCGCGCAGCGCCTTGGGCGAGCGTTCGCCGCTGGGCGCGGCCAGCAGCTTGTCGATCTCCTGGGCGCGGATTGAGCGCGGCAGGCTCTTTTTGACCTTGGGTGAGTCCAACTGTTTGGAAGGGTCGGCCCCGATCTGGCCGGTGTCGGTCAGGTAATGGAGAAAGCTTTTGACCGAGGCGATCTTGCGCGCCACGGTCGAGGAGGCATAGTCGCGCTCTTTGAGAAAGAGCAGGTAGTTTTGGACGACGACTTCATCCACGTCGCGCCAACTGGAGAGCCGGTCGCCGGCAGGGGGAGTATATTCTTCGATGAACTGGACAAATTGAGAAAGGTCATTTTGATAGGCCGCAGCGGTATTGGCCGAACACTCTTTCTCTTTGCTCATATAGTCCAAAAACTGTGCGACTTGGCGCTGCATTGTGTTGCCTCCTCATAGCTCCGAGCCAGAACGTTCGTAGTCTAGCACAACTTTGCATAAAA
>QEUY01000976.1 GCA_003577365.1 Chloroflexota bacterium
CGGTTGGTTGGCGCGGCGATACCAATAGGCGGCGTTGCCGGGGTCGCCTTCCACACGGTGCAGATAGGCATGCACCCATGCGCCCGTGGCATTCTCCTCCTCCTGCGCCAAGCGGTGGGCCTCTGCCCAGTTGCCCTTGGCGTCATACCACAGCGCCTGCAGCGCGCGGCCCACCCCGGCAGGCGGCGCATCGCCGCGCAGCGTCGCCTCAAATTCCTGGAATGTCATCGTATTCATCTCCCCAAGTCGATGCCATTGAAACCGCCGGCTCAATTGGCGCGCAGCTCCGGTTCCATCTGTGCCGCCCACTGCATCGTATAGAGGTTGTAATAGCGCCCGCGCCGGGCCAGCAGTTCCTCATGCCTGCCTTCCTCCACCACCTGCCCGCGATCCATCACCACAATCTTATCGGCCTGGACAATCGTGCTCAGCCGGTGGGCGATGACAAACGAGGTGCGCCCCTGCATCAGCCGCGCCACCCCCTGCTCGATGATCTTCTCGGTGGTGGTGTCGACGCTGCTCGTCGCCTCGTCCAAGATCAAGATGCGCGGGTCGGCCAGCAGCGCACGTGCAAACGAGATCAACTGGCGCTGGCCGCCGCTCAGATTCACCCCATTCTCGCCCACGTCGGTCTGATAGCCGGCAGGCAGGCTGGCGACAAACTCATGCGCGCCCACCGCCGCGGCTGCGGCCTCCACCTCGGCGTCGCTCGCATCCAGCTTGCCATAGCGGATGTTGTCCGCAATCGTCCCCTTAAACAGAAACGGGTCCTGCAGCACGATCCCCAACTGCGAGCGTAGGCTCGCCTGGGTCACCTCACGCACATCATGGCCGTCGATGCGCACCGCGCCGCCGGTCACGTCAAAGAAGCGCGACACCAGCCGGATCACCGTGCTCTTGCCCGCGCCCGTCTCGCCCACCAGTGCGATCCGCTCCCCCGGACGCGCCGCCAGCGTCACCCCGCGCAACACCGGCTCATCCGGCTTGTAATAGAAATCGACCCTGTCGAATTCCACTGCGCCGCGGATCGGCGGCAGCGTGCGTGCGCCGGGCCGGTCTTCGATCTCCGGCTTCTGATCCAGCAGATAGAAGATGCGTTCACAGCCGGCCATCGTCGCCTGAAAGGTGTTGTAACGCTGCGCCAGCTCGCGGATCGGCTCAAAAAAGCGATCCACATAGAGCACAAACGCCACCAACGTCCCGGCGGTGAGCAGATCGCCCAGCGCCAGCCAGCCGCCCACCCCCACCACCAGCGCCGTCGCCAACGACCCAATAAAGTCCACCCCAGGGAAAAAGATCGCGGTCAGCGTGGTCGCCTGCACGTTGGCGTCAAAATAGGATCGATTCAGGTCACGAAAATGTTGATAGTTGGCCGCCTCACGCGTAAAACTCTGCGTTACACGGATCCCCGAGATCGACTCGTTCAGATAGCCGTTGATCAGCGAAAGCCGTGTGCGCGTGGCGCGATAGGCGGCGCGCACATGCTTGCGCCAATAGTTGGTCAACAAGATCATCAACGGCACGACCGCAAAGGTCACCAGCGCCAGCCGCCAGTTCATCGCCAGCATGACGGCGGCAATGCCCAACAGCACAAAGCCCGACCGCGCCAGCCCTGTGATCGACCAGGTAACAAAGTCCTGCAGCACGCCTACATCGCTGATCAAGCGGCTCATCAAGCGCCCCACGCTGTAATTGTTGTGGAAGCTCAACGAGAGCTTGTGCAGATGCCGGAACAACTCGC
>QEUY01000977.1 GCA_003577365.1 Chloroflexota bacterium
GTACTGGGTGATGCGCGCCACATAGCCGTCGATATAATCCACCAGGCGCGCCACGGTGTAGAGCAGCGCGGGCATCCACGCCAGCCAGCCGGGCGGGCGCGGGGCAAAGAGAAAGCCGGCCACCAACGCCAGCAGCAGCCCGCAGAGCAGCGTCAGCGCCGTGCCATAGCCAAAGCCGGCACGCAGAATGGGGCTGTCGGGCGGGTGGTTGTGGCGCAGACTCCCCCACAGGATCGCCAGTTCCACCAGCGCGGCTAACCCCGCCCACAGCAGCCAGCCCCCGGCGCGACTCGGCTGCCAGGCGTCACGCAGCAGCCAATAGCCGCCCGCCAGCGCCCCCGCATAGATCAGCGCGGTAAACGCCCAGCGCAGCCGCAAGCGGCGCAGCGCCTGAAGATTAGAACCGCTCGGATCGGCAGCGGTTTCGAGGGCGGCTGTGCCTGCGGACATCCGGTTCAAGCCTCCTCGCCCGCCGGCGCAGGCCGGTTGAGCACCGACCCGCCCAGGTTGATCAAGGCGCTGCCGATCCGGCGCAGACAGCCCTCCAGGTCCTGTTCGATGGCGGCTGCGGAGAGCCAGATCACTTCCCACTGTTCGGAGCGGGGCGCAAGCCGCCGTTCCTGCGCCAGCGTTGCGGCTGGGGCGGGGTCGCCGCAGACAATGCCCAGATTGCCGCCGCGGGCGCGCAGCGTGATGTCGACCGGGCGGTTGTCCACCAGACGATTTTTGAGCGGGCGCAGCCGGTTGGCGCGCAGCGCATGCCAGAGCTTGAGAAAGGGGTCATCCTGCACAAACAGTTCGCGCACATCTTGGGCGTGGAGCAGCCGCTCCAGCGTGGTATGGATAAAAGTGATGCGGCGCAGCGTGGCCGACGGCAGCACGGGGTCCAGCCGTTGAAACGGCCCCAGTTCGACGCGGAAATAGTATTCGTCGGCGCGCGGGTGGTCCGGCTCTTGGGGCAGCAGTTCGCGGCGCGTCAACAGCCGGTAGCGTCGCGTGGCGGCATAGAAGCTGATGGCGTGCGCTTCGGGTGCGCCCTTAAAGGCCCCGGTCTGATAAAAGGCCAGATAGTCGGCGCCGATACGCTGCGGAGCGCGGCGCTGCGGGATGCGATACCAGCCTTCGGAGGCGGCGCGGCGCATGTCGTCGGCATTGTTGACCACGGCCACCAGCACCGTGCGCCGCCGCGCCTCGGCATCGCTATAGAGCGCCTCCGGGCGGGCGTCGGGATAGGGTGTGCTCATGCAGCCTCCCACACATCTTGGCGGCGGGCATAGATGTCGCCGGAAGGGCCGTCGGGGTCCATCCGGCGCAGGGCAGCGGTCATCTCGGCCTGAGAAAGCCAGCGGGGCGACTGCCAGCGGTGCTGCTCGCCCAACGACCAGTTGTAGCGATAGTCGCCCAGCGCGGCCAGCCGCTCCAGACAGCCAAGGGCCAAGGCTTGGGTGGCGGGGATCGTCTCGAACGAGAGCGTGGGCAGCGGGCGCGTCAGCCCGGCCAGGACTTCCCCCTCAAACCCTTCCACGTCGATCTTGCAGAAGACGGGTTCGCCAAAGCGGGCGACCAGGTCGTCTAGGGTGGTGACCACGACCGGCACGCTCTCTTCCCAGCGCACGCCGGCAAAGGAATCTACCTGCTGCACGGCCTGGATCCAGCCGGGCGAGAGGCTGCTGACGGTGGGGTTGGCCTCGCACACCCACAGGGGCAGCACGCCGGGGGCCGCGCCCACGGCCTCTTCCACACTGCGGCTGCGGTTCGACACCCACCACGCGACCCCCCAGCCGCCGCCAGACGGCGATGCGGTTACCTACATGCGCGCCGATATCAAAACAGATGTCGCCAGGCCGGATAAACTGGGCATAGAAGCGTGCCATGCGGTGCGCCTGGAAGGGTTTGCCATAGTAGATGACAAGTGAGCGGGCCACGCCAAAGGCGCGCCGCGCCGGACGCAGATCGGGCAGCTTCATAGCTCCAGACGATAGCACAGAGAGGGATTCACTGCAACAGGGGAGAAAGTTGTCAGAGCAGAGAGGGCGCCGCAGCGAGGAAAATCCGAGGAATTTGGGCGAACTGCTCTTCTTGACCTCAGTATATCACAATTGTCAAGCAAATAAACCGGCCATATGGCGGTTTTTTCCTGCCCAAAAACCGCTACCCTCATAGGCCTGAGCAACGACGTTTGGGTTGCTCTACTG
>QEUY01000978.1 GCA_003577365.1 Chloroflexota bacterium
TAGCGCAGCGCCAGCGGCTCCACCCAAGGGCGGTGGCGGCGCTCCAACTCCTGGCGAGCCTCGACATCGCCCGCCAGCCAGCGGTCGATCAGCGCCCGTACCTGGGCCGGGGTCAATGCCGGCAGACCGGCAGTGGACTGCGGCTTGTTCCGGTTATCGTGCGGGGTGCGCGGGTCGCCGAAAGAACTCTGGCCGGTCATGGGTCGCCTCCTGTGCGTGAATCGGTCGGAACCTGGGCATCACTGCCAAGCCACATAGCCTGGCGATGCATTCACTGTTGGGTATGGCGCCCCGCGCTGTGGACGGTTCGGGGGGTGTCCACGCCGCTAGCATAGCATGGGCCGGCGCTCGGTTAACGTCCCCGGCGTAGACAGCCGGGCAGTGCGCGCACAAGGCGCGCACCGGCCTCTATGTTCGTTTTGGATCAGTAGTCCCGCGCTGCGATGTCGACCAGCGCCAGCCGCAGACAGCCCAGGCCCTCGGCCGCGGTCGAAGCCCAGCGCAGCGGCGCGCTGCTGCGCGCTTCGACCAGGGCCTGCGCCAGGGCCAGCGCCAGCCGATCCTGGCAGGCGGCGGCAGCGCTGGGCGGCGCGTGCGACGGCAGCGCCATCTGGCGCATCACCTCGCCGGCGAGACGGTCGAGCAGCCGGCCCGCCTCGCCGTCCTCGGCGCTACTGTCGTTCGTTGCAGCAGACAGCGGCTCGACCGCCGCTGCCGGCGAAACAGACTCCGGTACCTCCGGCGCCAGCATCAGATCGATCCGCGGCGTTCTGGGCAAAAAGGGCTGGCTGGGCCAGAGCGGCAGCGCCTCGCTCACCAGCTGCGCGCCCCACGCCGCCAGTTCAGCATCGGCTGGCAACGCCGCGGCCAGCGTCTGCGCCGGCGTCCACGCCGCCACCTCGGCCAGCGTCTCCGCCGTCCAGCCGTAGAGCGCGGCGGCCAGCGCATCGGCGGGCTGCTGTGGCCACTCGGCGAGCGGCCAGCGCGCCAAAAAGCGCCGCGCCGCCTCGGCCTGTCCCTGCGCCAGCCGCCGGTCATAGAGCGCGGCCAGCTCGGCCTCATCCCAGGGCGCAAAGAGATCGCCCCACGGCGTGCCCTGCGCCAGCAGGCCGGCCACCGCTTCGACCTGGCCGACGACTGCCTGCACCGCGCGCCGTGCGGCCAGTACAGCCTGCGCTTGGGCCAACAGCGCCTGGCGCACGGCGAGCAGATTGGCCTGCCGCCATTCTGCCTGCTCCTGGCGCACACAGGCGTCGAGCAGCATCTGGCGCAGCCGCGGCAGATCGCGGCCATAGCGCGCCAGCCAGGGCAGCCAGCCGCCCGGCCACAGCGCCAGCCGCACCACGCCGGCAGTGGAGCGCGCCGCCAGCCGCGCACAGCACGCCTCCAGCCCGGCGCGGGCCTGGGCGACCTCGGCCTCGGTCTGCGCCGCCTGGGCGTTGGCTGTCTCCAGCCACTCTTCCACCTGGGCGGCTTGGCCGCGCAGCGCATCCAGCGCCGCATCCAACTCGGCGCGGTAGACCCAGGGCTGCGGCCAGCCCAGCGCCGGGTCTGGGGTCAGTCGGGCGGGGGCCAAGGCGGCCAGCGCGCCGCGCCAGGCGCTCTGCTGCTCGGCCAGCCACCCGGCGCGCAGCGCCGCCTGGCGGGTGCGCCGCGGCGCTGCAGCCTCCTGCACCTGGGCAAGCGTGGCCGCGCCCAGCGTGGAGAGCCGCCCCAGCGCCGGGTAGCGCGGCGCACGCA
>QEUY01000979.1 GCA_003577365.1 Chloroflexota bacterium
GGCATGGGGTCCGAATCCAAGGGCAACGCGCCCGCCTTAATCCTGAACGCAGGCCCGCCGCCGCCCACGCCGCCGCCGCTGCCCACCCGCGCCGTGGTGGTGGCAACGCTCACACCCCTGCCGGACAATGTAATGACCGCCGTGGCGCAGGCCGCGACGGCCACCGCCGACGCCGCGCGCTATGGCACCCCCACCCCCCTGCCCTATGCCATCGCCACCCCCACGCCCTTCCCGGAAAACTTGGCGACGGTGCAGGCCAACGCGCTGGCGGCAGGGCTGCCCGCGGTGGTGCTCAATACCCCCGTGCCCGCCAACGCCGCCACAGCGGAGGCCATCGCCGAATATGCCACCGCCGTCGCCTTGACGACCGGCACCTTTACGCCCGTCCCCACCGGCTATGTCACGCCGGTACTGCTCTACCCGCCGCCGCCGCCGGAAAATGTGGCGACGGCCGCGGCGCGCGTGGTGATCGCCACCGCACAGGCCGGCCAGCCGGTGGCGACCGCACCCTGGAATGGGGTCAACGCCATCTATGTCTATGCAACGCCCACGCCGGGCAACGCCGCCACCGCGGCCGCCATGATCCAGGAGCAGAACGCGGCGGCTGTGACCACAGGCACGCCCACGCCCACGCCCTGGAACCTGGTGGTGATCACACAAGTGCCGCCGCCCACGCCGACACCCATCCCCATCATCATCCCTGCCGACTCGCTGGCGCCTACCCCCACGCCCACGCCGACCACGCCGGTCGATGCACAGGACCTGGCCCAGTTCCAGGGCAAGATCCTCTTCCTCTCCGACCGCACGGGCAGCACGGAGACCTGGGCCATGGACCCGGCCACCGGCGAGGTCCTGGCCTTGGTGCGCGACCCGCGGCTGCATGAGCTGGCGCGCGAACGCTATCTGCCCAATTCGCCCGACGGCAGCGAACAGGTGATCGTGCAAAAGGACGACCGCGACGACCTGGAGATCAAGGTCTATTCCAACACCTACGGCACCACGCGGCAGATCACCAATTTCCGCAGGGCGACCAGCTATGACCCGGCCTGGTCGCCGCGCGGCGATCTCATCGCCTTTGTCAGCACGACTCGGCTCACCTTCAACGCTTGGGAATGGGACAAACACCCCACCTGGTCGCCCGACGGCAGCCAGATCGCTTTTTATTCCAACCGTGCTACGGGCCGGCGTCAGCTTTGGATCATGAATGCCGACGGCTCGAATCAACGCCCCCTTCTTGAGGACGAGTTTGAAGACTGGGATCCGGTGTGGGTGCGGTAAATCACCTCAACACGCAGCTATCTGGAACGCACAGCTATCTGGGGGGACCCGACTCGTGGAGCATCTGTTAGCTACCTATCAGGATTATGCGACTGCCATTCAACTGACCTTAGGCCTATTGCCCTGGGAACGCGTGGAACTCATGCTGCAAATCCTTCACCAGGCCCGTATGCAGCAGCAGATGGTCTTTGTCATGGGCAGCGGGATGGACGCTGCGGCGGCGTCCCACCTGGCCTATGAGCTCGACACGCAGAGCGGGGGACAGACGCCCGCCGAGCCACCGCTGCGCGCCATGGCGCTGATCGACGCGTCGCCGCCCTTTGCCGTGTGGGGCGATACGCGCAGCTATGACAGCACTTTTGCGCGCCTGATCCACCGTATACACCCAAGCGACGTGGTCATCGCGCTCTCGACGCGCGGCACATCCGCCGAGGTGCTCGGCGCGCTGCGGCAAGCGCGCGCCTATGGCGGCTATACGATTGGACTCGGCAGCGACCAAGATCGCAGGCTGGCCGACGCCGTCGATTTGGCCGTGTTAGTCCCCAACGACGCGCCCGACCAGATCGAGGACATCTGCCAGATCGTCGTGCATATTGTGTCCAAGGCGCTGCGCAGCTATGCAGGGGAGGGGAGAAGCATCCGAAAACGCCAGTGGCGGGTCGCCGCCGCCGGCCATGCGCCCTATCCTACCCCGCTGATCTTGATCGAGCACCGCCGGCGCAGCCGCCACTAAACACCAATCGATACGCACGACAGGCCCTGCCCACCCGGCAGGGCCTTTTTGTTTGGCGCGGCGTCGGCGCGCCGTCTATGTACGCTCTAGGCGCGCGGCTCCCATACAAATTGGCGATCTTGCGCCGTGCCGGCGGTCCATGCCGCTTGGCGAGCCGCCAGAGAGGTCGTCGCCAGTGCTGCGTCGACCGGCTGGGCCGCGCCGTACCAGCGGTCGCAAAACTTGCGCGCGCATGCTTCAGGGCCTCCGTGCGCAGGTGTGCAGGAGAAAAAGCTGGCTGCGGACGGCAGACTGCCCGCTTGCCCACTGCGCGCCTTTGCTTAGGGAATGTTGGCGGGCAGCAAGGGCAGATAGAGCGCCGCGCCGGGCTGTTCGCCCTCTTGCTGCAAGGCAGGCAAGCTCTCCAACAGCGTCTGGAACTCCTGCCGCTGCGCCTCACTGGTGAGGACGCGCCCGGCGTCGGCGGGCATCGCCCCGGTCACCTGGCGCACCAGCACGACAAAGGCCAACAATAACTGCGGGACGGTGAAGTTGCAGTGGCCGTAGCGACGCAGGGCGGGCAGGCTGGTGTGCAGATCGGCGCTGCCCTGCCGGTTGACGGCCAACGTATAGAGCGGTTCATGCCAGAAGGGGATGAGCGGGTCGGCG
>QEUY01000980.1 GCA_003577365.1 Chloroflexota bacterium
CCAGGCTGGCCGGCGCGGCCAGCCGCCCATAGCCGCCGCCCGCCTTCATAAACGCCAGGCTGCTGAAATAGGGCGCGCCGTAATAGGCCGCGGCCCCCGCCACAAACAGCGCCTCGCCAAAATCACCCTTGTGCCCTGCCGGGTCGCGCGCGGGCAGCGGCAACGGCTCGTTGACCGCCACCTGCAGCGCCGCCGCAGCATAGAGCGCAGGCGGGAACGAGATGTGGCTCACCCACAGCTCCCCGCCCAGCGCATAGCCCGGATACAAGAGGTTGCCCACCTTGGGCAGACCAAAGGTTACCGTCTGCGCGGCGCGGATCGCCGTGCCCATCACCTGCCCCGTGTCGCCGTTGACGCCCGACGGGATGTCGACGCTCACCACCGGCTTGCCCGCCGCGTTCACCGCCTCGATGGCCGCGGCGTATAGCCCCTCCACCGCCCGCGCGATCCCCGTCCCCAACAGCCCATCCACCACGCCATCGCAGCGCGCCAGCGCCGCAGAGACTGCATCGACCTCGGCTACTTGACGTACCGGCAGCCCCAGGGCCTGGGCCGCGCCATAGCTCACCGCCGCCGCCTCGCCATAGCGCGCCGGGTCGCCCAGGATCAGCACCTCCACCTGCGCGCCCGCGCTGTGCAACAGCCGCGCCACCACCAGCCCATCGCCGCCGTTGTTGCCTGTGCCGCACAGCACCAACCAGCGTTGACCGGCCACCGGCCAGCGCCGCCGGAGCACACGCTGCACCGCCAGCCCCGCGTTCTCCATCAGCAAGAGTTCGGGGATTCGGCACTGCTCAATCGCGCTGCGGTCCATCTGGCGCATCTCCGCCACACTGCTCACCTTCATGCTCGGCTCCTCTGCGTTGACCGCTGCACCGCTCCAGGTCTGGGGTGGGGCATGGGAAACTTGGTCGTCTGTGTCTAGGAGATTACAATGGAACCACACAAGCGCCAAAGTTCACCCACCGGCCCGCGCGCCGGCTCACCGCTGAGGAGATTCCCATGCCCGACACGATCCGCTGGGGCTTGCTGTCGACGGCCCGCATCAACGACGCCTTGATCGACCCCATCCGCCAGGCCAAGCGCAGCGAGCTAGTCGCCGTCGCCAGCCGTGACCTGGCAAAAGGCCGCGACTACGCCGCCGCCAAAGGCATCCCCACCGCCCATGGCAGCTATGAAGATCTGCTGGCCGACCCGCAGATCGACGCCATCTATATCTCGCTGCCCAACGCCCTACACTGCGAATGGGCAGTCAGGGCGGCGCAGGCAGGCAAACATGTCCTGGTCGAAAAGCCCATCGCCGTCACCCTGGACGAGCTCGACCAGATGGCCGCCGCCGCGACCGCGCATGGCGTCACCCTCTTCGAAGCCTTTATGTATCTGCATCACCCCCAGACGCGCCGCGCCCTGGAGCTGATCGGCGAGGGCAAGCTGGGCGACCTGCAGACGGTGCAAAGCTGGTTCCACTTCTACCTGCCGCCGGAAAACAGCAGCAATATCCGCCTCAACGCCGGGCTGTCGGGCGGCTCGCTGTGGGACGTGGGCGTCTATCCCAACAGCCTGTCCATCACCATGCTCGGCGCGGGCGCGCCGCAGGCCGTGTGGGCCAGCCAGATCGTAGGCGAATCGGGCGTAGATGTGGCGATGCGCGGTCAACTGCACTTCGCCGGCGGCCAGGTGGCGCAGATCTCCTCCGGGTTCCGCACCCCCTTCCGCGAAGGAGC
>QEUY01000981.1 GCA_003577365.1 Chloroflexota bacterium
GCTGGCGCTTGCCGCGCCCACTGCCTGTTTCAACCCGGCGGCATAGGCCGACAGCCGGTATTGGGCAAAGAGCGGGCCGGTCAACGTATAGACCGTCTGCGCGCCCAGCGTCCCGGCCTCACCCGCCGTCTGCTCGGTCGTCTCGCCCATCACCACCGCGGCCAGCGGCACACCCAACGCCGCCGCCAGTTCGCGGCCCTTGCCCAACACTTCCCAACTGGTCGCCGCCGGCTTGCCATTGGCTTGTTCGATCCATACGAGGACAGACATCAGACGCTCCTATATCACCTTCTCGGCCAAGAGAGCCTCGGCCAGCTTGGCTGCCTTCTCCTGCACCGACACGCCGTCGACGATCACGACCTCCACCTTGCGCACCTCCGGCTTGCGGACATTGGTCCACGCCGTGCGCGGCTGGGCGTCCACGCCCAGGTCGCCGGCGTTGAGCGCCGGAATTTTGGCCTTGCCCGCTTTGCGGATGCCCATAAAGCTGGGGTAGCGTGGGTCGTTGATCTCCTTGCCCACGCTCACCACGGCGGGCAGCGGCGCAGAGACGGTCTCCTGTGCGCCCTCGACCAGCCGCTCGACTGTGATCATGCCGCCGGCAATGTCCACGATCTTGACCACGTTGGTCAGCAGCAGGTAGCCGAGCTTGCAGGCCACGCCCACAAAGACGGCGCCGCTGTTCTCGTCCACGCTCTGCTTGCCCGCCAGCACCAGATCGACCTCCCCTTCGTCGCGGATGGCCGCGGCCAGCAGCGCCGCGGTCGTCCACATATCCCCGGCGGGCGCGCTGCTGTTATCGATCAGCTTGGCTTCGGGCACACCCATGGCGATCGCATGTTTGAGTGCTTCGACGGCCTCCGGGCTGCCCAGCGAAATCGCCACGGCATCGGCGTCAAAACGCTCGCTCAGTTGAATCGCTTCTTCGGCGGCGAACTCGTCCCATGGGTTGATGACCATGGTCGCCTTCACATCGCCCTGGCGCACGTCCTCCGCCGCCACCTTGGGCAGTTCGGCGGTGTCCGGCGTCTGTTTGATCAGCACGGCGATCTTCACGTTTGTTTTCTCCTGCGAATTTTTGGGAGTCTGCTTCTGCCCGTCCAGTATACCACGCCACGTTTTGCGCGTGTTGGCGTGCGGTTGTTGGGCGGTTGAACCGCGCCGCGCCCGTCACCCATCCCAATCGATTACCAATCCAAAATGGCGTTGTCATGGGCGCGCGTGGTCAGGGCGTGGATCACCTCCTGTTTAAACGGGTGCTTGGCCGCGGCGCGCTCGTCGACCTCGATGCCCAGCCCCGGCGCATCCGCCGGCAGCCAATAGCCGTTCTCGGTCTGCAAATTGTGCTGCACCACCTCCCAGCGCCAGGGCACATCGGCCAGCATATCCTCCTGGATCAGGAAGTTGGGCGTGCTCAGCGCAAAATGTAGCGCCGCCGCATTGGCCACCGGCCCCAGCGGGTTGTGCGGCGCGACGCCCAGATAGTAGGTCTCGGCCATGGCCGCGATCTTCTTCGCCTCCCACAGCCCGCCGCAGTGGCACAGGTCGGGCTGGATCACATGGCAGGCCTGCTTTTCGAAAATCTCGCGAAACCCAAAGCGCGTCACGATCCGTTCGCCGGTCGCAATCGGCACCGGGCTGGCCTTACGCACCTCCGCCAACGCATCGACGTTTTCCGGCGGCACCGGCTCCTCCACAAAAAAGGGCTTGTAGGGGGCCAGCAC
>QEUY01000982.1 GCA_003577365.1 Chloroflexota bacterium
GTGCGCGCAAGCACGGCGATGGCTTCGGTCTGGCTCTTGTTCATGGGCAGATGGGGAACACCCGCCGGGATGTAGACAAACTCGCCGGCATGGACCACTGTGTGATATTGCAGCTTGTCGCCGTGGAGCATCTCCACCTCGCCGCTCAGCAAGTAGACAGCCGATTCGTGATCTTCGTGAAGATGCGCCTTGGCCCGTGCGCCGGGCGGCAGCTTCAACAGATGCATGCACAGATGCTGCGCCCCCACGCTCTGCGCGGAAACTCCGATAAAGTAATTCAGCCCTTGCAGCCCCTGGTACGACTCGTCGGGCCGGACGACTTGACATCGCTGCGTGACGGCCTCAGCGCTCTTTGTGTGGAACGTGGACATGAAAGTACCTCCCGCATCAATAGACACCCTCAAAACGCTCCTGCACGATCTATAGACCTATAGACGAGTTGCCATTGGCTTTTCCGGTGGCTCGATACCCATCCCGCGCCTTTTATCAGTACCTGCCCGATACATCCTGTGGTATAGTCTGCCCAGACCGCGCAGCGCGTGCGGGCGCGGTCTGGGTTTTCTAGTCAGGAGTGTGCCTATGTTCCACGGCGGTTGGTGGAGTTATCTCAGCTACGACGAATCCAAACCCAAACCTGTGCTCGACCGGCAGTTGCTGCGCCGCGTCTTTGCCTATGGCAAGCCGCACTGGCGCGCCGTGGCCGTCGTCATGGTGACGATTGTCGCCATTTCGCTGCTCGATCTAGTCCCCCCGCTGCTCTACCGCGAACTGATCGACCATGTGCTGCCCAACCGCGATGGGGCGCGGCTCAACCTGCTCGCCCTGGCGATGCTCGGCATCCCCGTCATCAGCGGGTTGATCAGCGTCGTGCAGCGCAATTACAGCGCACGCGCCGGCGAAGGCATCATCTACGATCTGCGCCAGCAGATGTACGTCCACCTGCAGCGCATGTCGCTGCGTTTCTTTACCAACACCAAAGCGGGCGAGATCATCTCGCGCTTCAACAACGACGTGGTCGGCGCGCAAAACGCCATCACCGGCACGATTCCCAACATCTTGACCAATGTCGTCACGCTCGGCTCTACCCTGGCGGTCATGCTCACGATCGAATGGCGCTTGGCGCTGCTGGCCGTGGCCGTCTTCCCGCTCTTTCTCCTGCCGGCCAAGCGCGTGGCGCGCACGCTGCGCGCCATCCGCCGCACGGCCATGGAGCAGAACGCCGAGATGAGCAACATCGTCAACGAGACGCTGACCATCAACGGTGCGCTGCTGGTCAAGACCTTTGGCAGCCAGCGCCGTGAGGCGGCGCGCTTCGACAGCGCCAACGCCGCTGTGCGCGATATCGGCATCCGGCGGGCGCGCGTCGGCCAGCTGTTCTTTATGGGCATGAGCATCGCCGGCACGCTGGGCACGGCGCTGATCTACTGGGTCGGCGGCCATCTGGTCTTGGACGGCGCCATCACCATCGGTACGATCGTCGCCTTCGCCGCCTATCTGATGCGGCTCTATGGCCCCATCTCCGCCCTGACCAACGTCCAGGTCGAATTCGCCCAATCGATGGTCAGCTTCGAGCGCGTCTTTGAATATCTCGACAAACCGGTGGAGATCGCAGACCGGCCCGGCGCGCAGCCCTTCACCCAAGTGCAGGGGCATATCCGCTTTGAAGATGTCTCCTTCCAATACACCCCCCTGCCCGGCCAGCCCGCGCCCGCCACAGACGGGA
>QEUY01000983.1 GCA_003577365.1 Chloroflexota bacterium
GCCCTTTATCCCCACCGCGCCGGCCATTGCCGCCGCGATCCACGACGCTACGGGGCTATGGCTGGACAGCCTGCCCTATACACCCCCGCGCGTGTGGGAAGCAATAGGCAGGGAGACAGCGGAATAACCGCAAAGGTCGCAAAGAACCCTTACAAGGACAGGCGCAAAGGGCAGAGCAGAGGGAATGCCACCTTTGGCGGCTGTGCCAAAAGGGTCCAGAAGCAGAACTGATGCAGCGAACTCTGCTCTCTGCCCCGTAGGGACACGGTATACCATGTCCCTACGGCCCACTGCCTACTTCACAATGAGCTGCGTCTGCGGCGTGCCCAGGAAGACCGCGCCCTGCTCGGTGACCAACACATCTTCCTCCAGCCCCATATAGCCATAGCCGGGCACGGCCAGGCTCGGCTCCAGCGTAAAGACCTGGCCTGCCTCGACGCGCAGGTTGGGCGTATCGCCATAGCGTTCCCAGGTGGGGCCGAGCAGCGCGCCGCCGTCGTGGCAGTCGCGGCCCAGTTGGTGGCCCGTGCCATACATATATTCGGCATAGCCTGCGTCGACGATCACCCGGCGGGCGATGGCGTCGACCTCCTTGCCCAGCACGCCCGGCTTGAGCGCGGCCGCGGCGGCGAGGATCGAACGGCGCACGGTGTCAAAGCCACGCTGCACCTCTGCCGGCGGTTCGGTCTCGCCGGGGCGCAGGAAGTAGACCATGCGCTGAATGTCGGAGCAGTACTGCTCCTGGCGCACACCGAAGTCGAAGTGCAGCAGGTGGCCCGGCTCGACCACCACATCGGTCGGCCCGGCGTGGCCCACCGGCGTATCTGGCCCGCTGTTGACCGCGGGGCAACTGGCCGCCTCCCAGGCGGTTTCCAGCCCCCGCGCCGCCACTTGCTCATGCATAAACCGGCCGATCTCCTGTTCGCTCATCCCCACGCGCGCGAACTCGAAGGTCTGGGCGTAGATCTCCTCGGTCGTGCGGATGGCGGCTTCGATGCGGTCGATCTCGGTCTCGGTCTTGCGCCCGCGCAGCGCCAGGATGATCGGCTCAGCAGAGACAAAGCGCGCCGGATAGGGCGTGCCCGCCAGATGCTCTTGCAGCAGTTGATAGAGGCCGACGGTCAGCCCATCGGCGTGGGGGTCGTTGCGCGAGTAGTTGAGCGCGATCTGCTGCGGGTCCAGTTCGGCCAGCGCGCGGCGCAGCGGTTCCCTCACTCCGGCATGGTAGGCGATGACCTCGTCATAGGCGCCGGTGCGGCGCGCCGTCTCGGCGTCGAAATGGCCGACAATGGCGATACGCTTGCCGTCACGCGTCAAGATAAAGGCGCTCTGCCAGGTGACGCCGTGGCCATAGATCAAGGGCAACATTGAGTCTTGCACGGCGGACGTCTCGCGCACAAAGGTGATCCAGCAGTCGATACCGATCTCCTGCAAGATGCCGGGAACTTGGTTTACCTTCTCCTGCACCAGGGCGTAGGGGTTGGTCATTGGGGGAACCTTTGGGTCGTCAGCTATTCGCTACTTTGGGCGGCCAGGCGCAAGGCAACAAATGCTTGCTTGAGTTCCTGTCTTACAGCACTTTCTGGTTCCGCCAACAGCAGGCGTTGATATTCATCCAAGAATCTCATGCGGATACGATGGAAGAGGTGGAGAAAATGGCGAAGAAACGACAGACAATCCAGGATGACAACTTAACCGTGGTAGCGTTTAACAGGCTCT
>QEUY01000984.1 GCA_003577365.1 Chloroflexota bacterium
CCCCCTGCGGAGCGGGCGCGCGCCGGCCCCAACCGCGCCGCTGTCCGCTGACCGGCACAGCGCGCCGGCCCGTCTGGCGTCGAGCACGCCCGCCGCCCGCCGACCGCCGACCGTCCGGCGGCTCACCGGTCCCCCGGCCGCCGTGCCGCAGCGCGACGCGCTCCCCCGGCGGCGTCAGGGCAGGGTGCGCGGCTGGCTGGCGCGGCTGTGGCGCTGGCTGCGCGGCGGCGATCGGGAGTGATCCGGCCCGCCGTCTGACATCAAAAAACCCCCCTACCCCGGCATTTTTGGGCGTTTTTCCCCGCCCCCCTCGCGTGCGATCACACATGGCGCGCGGGGGTGTGATGGAGTAGGGGGATCGATCGTCACACGATCGCGGGCAGGCTATGTTTCCCTGGGGCAACACAGCCCCTTGCACAGGCGAGGAGACAGAGGCATGACGGACGAGCAGATCCGGGAGATGGAGCAGTTCATCGTGCGGGCAAAGGCGGCGACCTATGCGGGCGACGGACCGCGCCTGCTGCCGTACCGCCTCGGCTCGCACGATCTGCAGTTCGCCCAGGGCAATTGGGTCTACCACGACAGTTACTTCGGCGAGGCGGATTTCCTGGGCCAGGAAGTGGTCTACTATCGGGGCGTGCCGGTGTGGGGGATGAACTACTACGGGCGGCTGCTCATGCCGGAGCGGATCAGCGCGCCTGAGATCGGGCAGATGATCATGCGCAGCCTGACGCAGCTCTACCAGGAAGGGCGCTTCCTGGGCGCGTTCGAGCATGTGGACGGGGACCTGCGCTATACCGACGAAAACGAGGGCGACGTGCGCGCCTTCCTGGGCGTGGAGCGCATCTTCCTGGCGGGCGACCTGGTCTACCGGCTGCATTATCACGGCGGGCTGATCACCGGCTGAGGGCGGCGCGGCGGGGTTATGTTGCCCCGGGGCAACATAGCGCCCGACAAAACGGCCAGGCGATGGGGACGTCCCGCGCCTGGCCGCTGCCTTTAGCTGTTCCTTGCTGTTCTTAGCTGTTCTTAGCTGTTCCTTGCTGTTCTTAGCTGTTCTTAGCTGCTCTTTGCTACTTCTCGCCGCTGCTAGCTGTCCCGCGCCGCCTTCTGCTCGATCTCGCGCTCGACCAGATCGAGCAGGCGGCGCAGCACGGCGACCTGCTGGCGGATGGCTTCCGGCTTCTGGCGCTTGAGCCACTGATCCGCCACCAGCTCCAGATTGGCCTGCGAGAACTGGCTGGCCAGCGACGGCCAGCGGTTCGCCACGCGCTCCGACGGCGTCTCGCCGAAGTCCTCGCTGCGCGCGGGCAGATCGCCGCGCAGCACCCGCTCGACATTGCCCGACTCGACCAGCTTCTCGACCTTCTCGGCGGTCAGGTCCTTCTCGACCATCAGGCGCACCAGTTGGAGCTGGAGCGTCTCGTCGTGCAGCTTGAGGACCGGGCGCAGACGTTTTTCTTCCAGGCGGTAGCGGTCGGCCAGGTCCCAGACGGCGTCCGGCAGGCGCAGCAGCGCCTGGATGCGGCTGAACTGGGCGCGTTCGATCCCGCCCAGGGCGGCGCGCAGGTTGGCGCCCTCGCCGCGCGGCACGCGGTAGTCGAGCGCCTGGCGGTACCAGTCGTTGGGCACGGGGCCGTCGTGCGGGGGATGGATCCCGTACAGGTCGAGCAGCAGGGTGGCAAGCTGGCGGGCGAGCGCCATGGCAGACAGCCCCT
>QEUY01000985.1 GCA_003577365.1 Chloroflexota bacterium
CGCGCCCTGGTGGACAGCCTCTTGGAACAGACCGAGGCGGAGAGCCGCAAGGTCCAAGACCAGGCTGCCCGCCGCGCCCGCCGCGGCGGGGTCGATGTGGAGTTCTGAGAGGGATTTCACCGCAAAGTCGCAAAGGGCGCAAAGGCCAGAAGAAAGGCAGTGGGGTACAGAATCCAGAGCGCGCCGTCTGGCCCCTGCTTCTGCCCCTACTGCCGGCTGCCCATTCCCTACTCCCCTCCGATAATGCCCGCAGGCAGTTCGGCGGGGACGGTGATCGTCTCGTCGTTGCGGAGATGCACCTGCCCTGGATGCCCGCCCGGCACGCGCGTGACAAAACGTTTGGCCGTGACCGCCACCGGCACGGCCCTATTCCCGCGCCGCTGCGAATAGTAGGCGGCCAACTGCGCTGCCATCCGCAGCGTGGCCTCGTCTACCGGCTGGCCGCCGCTGCGGATCACGACATGCGCGCCCGGAATGCCGCGCGCGTGCAGCCAGAGGTCGCCTGCGTTTGCCACCTGGAAGGTCACATGGTCGTTCTGGCGTGCGTTGCGCCCGACCGCGATCTCCCAGCCGGCGGGGCTGTGGAGGCGCAGATAGGGGATGCGCGGGGGAGCAGGCTTGGCCCGGCCTGACCGCGGGGGTAGCAGCCGCGTCGCCGCCAGTTCCGCCTCCACGGCTGCGATCTGCGGCTGGTTTTCGGCCAGGGCGAGGTCGGTCGCCAGTTGATCCAAAAAGGCGAGGTCCTGTTCCACCTGAGCGCGGCGCTGGGGCACAAACGCCGCGGCGCGGTCGAGCTTGCCGGCCCGCTTGAAGCAGCGCTGCGCCTGCTCGACGGCAGGCAGCGCGGGGTCGAGCGCGATGCACAGCGGGTCTTCCTCGCCGGTGTCGATCTCCAGCACACGCTGGCCGGGGGTGACCTGATGGGCCAGCGCCAGCAGCCACTCGGCTTCGCGGCGCAGGCGCGCGGCAGCCCCGGGGTCAGGCATATCGTGGGCCAGGGCAGCCAGTTGGCGTTCTACACGGCGGCGGGCGCGGGCCAGTTGCGCGGCGACCTGAGCGCGCAGCCCGGCATAGCCGTCGCGCGGCTGGGGCGACGCGGGGGCAAGCATGGCTGCGCTGGATCGTGCGGCAAGCGCCTCCTCAATCGCCTGGCTGATCGAGGGCCGCGGAGCAAAGCCGGGCCGGTAGTGGATCGGAGTTGCACTGTAGCCAATGGCGCGGCCCTGCTCTTCGAGCACGCCGGGCGACCAGCCGCCATCCGCCAGCGGCGCCCACAGCTCTTGCAGCGCCTGGGCCAAGGCGGGCAGCGTAACCGCGGATGCGGGCGCATCGGCGTCGCCGGTGGCGCGCCAGGCTGCCTCACGCGCCAGGGTGGGGCTGGCCCCGGCGATGCCCTCGGCGATGGCGCGCCAGAGCTTGCCGGGGCGTGCGGCCAGCGCCTGCAGCCGCTGATAGTAGTCTTCGCTGCCGTCATCCCAGGGGGGTAGCCGGTTTTGCGGGGGAGGCGGCGTATAGGGTTTGCCGGGGAGCAGCACCCGTTGGGCGTGGTCGCCGGGCCGCACGCGATGGATGCATTCCAGGATCGTGCCGTTGCGGTTGACCAAAAAGAGATTGCTCAGCCGCCCCATCGGCTCCACGATCAAGGTAGTGACGCCGTGGGCGGCGTGATCGCAGACCAGATGCAGGATGCGCTCGGTCGGGTCGGGCTGGACGATGGC
>QEUY01000023.1 GCA_003577365.1 Chloroflexota bacterium
CGCCGTGTTTCGCCACTCTCACTGCTTGCCGGTGCAGGCGCAGCCGCCGGCGCGCTCTCCCGCACAGGCTGCGACGGAGCGGACTTGGCAAATGAATCACGCAGTTCGATGATACGGTTGTAGACCAAGCGGCCCGGCTGCGAATCCTCGATGTCACTCACAAAGTATCCCAGCCGTTCGAACTGGTAGCGGCTGCCCGGCGCGTCATTGCCGATGCTCGGCTCCACCCAGCAGCCGGTCAACACCTCCTTCGATTTGGGGTTGAGATAGTCCTTAAAGCTCTTACCTTCCTCCACCTCGTCCGGGTTGGGCACGGTGAAAAGCCGGTCATAGAGCCGCACTTCGGCGGGCAAGGCGTGCGCTGCCGACACCCAATGGATCGTGCCCTGCACGCGGCGGCCCCTGGCCGCGCCGCCCTTGGTCTCCGGGTCATAGGTGCAGTGTACCTCGACCACCTCGCCGGTGGCCGGGTCTTTGACCACGTCCACGCACTTGACGAGATAGGCAAAGCGCAGCCGCACCTCGCGGCCCGGGGCCAGCCGGTAGAAATCGGCGGGCGGGTTCTCCATAAAATCGTCGCGTTCGATATACAGCTCACGGCCAAAGGGAACCGGCCGCGACCCCTCCTTGGGCACATCGCGCGGCCAGTATGCGCCGTCCAACTGCTCGCTTGCGCCCTCCGGATAGTTGAGGATTACCAGCTTGAGCGGGCGCAGCACGGCCATCACGCGCGGCGCCCGGAAGTTGAGGTCGTCGCGGATATAGTGCTCCAACAGCGACATCTCCACACGGCTGTTGGTCTTGGCCACGCCCACCTTATCGCTAAAGATGCGGATCGCCTCCGGCGTCACCCCGCGACGGCGCAGCCCGGCAATCGTCATCATGCGCGGGTCGTCCCAGCCGTCTACATGCCCTTCGCCCACCAGTTGCAGCAGCTTGCGCTTGCTCATCACCGTGTAGTCCAGGTTCAGCCGCGCAAACTCATATTGATGGGGCCGCGGCGGGGTCTGCGTGTTCTCCATCAACCAGTCATAGATTTCGCGGTTGTTTTCAAACTCCAGCGTGCAGATCGAATGGGTGACACCCTCGAACGCATCCGACAACGGGTGCGCGAAGTCATACATCGGATAAATACACCAGGCATCACCCGTGCGATAGTGGGTGGCGTGGCGGATACGGTAGAGCAGCGGGTCACGCATCTTCATATTGGGCGACGCCATGTCGATCTTGGCGCGCAGCACATGCGCCCCGTCAGGGAATTCCCCGTTGCGCATGCGCGTAAACAGGTCCAGATTTTCCGCCACCGAGCGGTCACGGTAGGGGCTAGGCCGTCCCGGCTCGGTCACCGTGCCGCGATAGTCGCGGATTTCGTCTTCGCTCAGGCTGTCGACATAGGCCTTGCCCGCGCGGATCAGGCCCTCGGCCACGTCGTAGAGTTCTTCGTAATAGTCGGAGGCAAAAAAGAGCCGGTCGCCCCAATCAAAGCCCAGCCAGCGGATATCGCGCTGGATCGCCTCGACATAGGCCATGTCCTCGGTTTCGGGGTTGGTATCGTCAAAACGAAGGTTGCAGACCCCACCGAACTCCTGAGCAATGCCAAAATTCAGACAAATGGATTTGGCATGGCCGATGTGCAAGAAGCCGTTTGGCTCCGGCGGGAAGCGCGTCACCACCCGCCCGCCATAGGTATTGGCCGCCACATCCTTCGCCACAATGGCGCGGATAAAGTCCAGCGGTTCCTCGCGGCTGCCCTCAGTCTGCGCCGCGCTTGGTCTTACAGATTCCCTGCTCTCCACAATCTACTCCCCTCTCGGGCTGTCCACGGATGCCAGGCAAAAAGCCCGGCTTGTTTGAGGCGATTATGCCACTGCATGCCGCGCGGTGTCAATCATACACTGTCAATCATCCATCCTGGCGCGCCCTGGCGACGGTCTCCCTGTGTATGGGAAAAGCTGCGCCGCGATTCGCACAATTCGCGCCTTCATGGTAGATTGCACTCACCTGATGCCGCCGCGCGTTCGCAGACAGGCGCGTGTTGTCTGCGGTCAAGGTCCGTGTCGTGACCGTCTACGTCTTCAATGAGCATGTTCAGCCGTCTTGTACGCTGGCTCCAACCCCTCTTTTTGTGTCTAGCCGCCCTCGCGATCGCCTGGTTCTTGCGCTCCCATTGGGCGGCGCTGCGCGCCTACCCTTGGCAGATCGACGCAGGCTGGCTGGCCGCGTCGGCGCTGCTGCTCTTGCTCAGTTGGGCGCTGGAGGTCGCCATCTGGCGGCATCTGCTGCGCCTGGTCGGCGGCGGACTCAGCTATGCGCAGGCGCTGCGCATCTGGTTTCTCAGCGCCGTGGTGCGCTATATCCCCGGCAACATCTGGCAGCCGCTCAGCATGACGCTCTACTGCCGCCGCTATGGCGTCGCGCCGGAAGCCACTCTGACCAGCATCGCCTTCTATCAGGCGCTCATCCTGCTCGCCGCTGCGCCCATGGCCGCAGCCTATCTGCTTTGGGCAGGTCATAACAGCCTAGTCGCCCAAGGGCTGGCAGCGATACCGCCGGCACTGGCCTGGCTGCTTCTGCTGCCGGCGACGCTCTTTCTGCTGCGGCCCCAGGCGTTGACCGCGGCCATGAACTGGGCGCTTGTGCGGCTGGGCCGCGCCCCGCTGCACGCCCGTCTCACCAGCCCCGCACTGCTGGCGCTGATCCTCGCCGCCATACTCGATTGGCTGCTGTGGGGCGCGACCTTTGCCGCCTTGGTCTTTGGCGTCGCCGCCATCGACAGCGGCGCAGAGCGCGCCGCCCTGGCCCCGCTGCTGATCATCTCCTACCCGATTGCCTACGCCGCGGGGTTCCTCAGCCTCATCACGCCCAGCGGGTTTGGCGTGCGCGAGGGCGCGTTCTACCTGCTGCTTGTCCCCCGGCTCGACGGCGCGGTGGTCACCGTGGTGGCGCTCGCCATGCGCGTCTGGACGACGCTGGGCGAGCTGCTCTTGGCGCTGGCCAGCGCCCCCTTCGAACGCCCACGCCGCACACCGGCCCCACAGTTCGTCTCCGCCCTGGCCGAACGCCCGGCAGATCGAACAGGGGATGCCGAGCTTCACCGCAACCTGACCTAGCCCATGCAGCCACGAACGCGGACCATGAGCCGGCTGGGGATGGCGCTGCTCATCCTATGCGCCTTTGCCGTGCGGCTCTATCGCTTGGACGCCCAAAGCCTCTGGTATGACGAAGGCGTCACGGTCGAAGTGGCACGGCGCGGGTTGGCCGACCTGACGCGCTGGACCGCGGGCGATATCCAGCCCCCGCTCTATTACTATGTCGTGGCCGGGTGGGGCCGGCTGGCCGGGTGGAGCGAATGGAGCGTGCGCTTTCCCTCGGTCTTTTTTGGCACGCTGCTCGTCCCGCTGCTGGCGGCCATCACTATCGCGCTGACGCGCCGCCGCGTCGCCGGGCTGTTGGCCGCGGCGCTGGCCGCGTTTCACCCGCTGCTGCTCTACTACAGCCAGGAAGCGCGCATGTACACCATGCTCACCGCGCTGGGCGTGCTGCTGGGCTATCTGATCATCCACGGCGAATCCGCCATCCGCCGCCGCGCGCGCTACTGGGGCGCCTATGTGCTGGTGGCGACGGCCGCAGCCTATACACACTACTTCGCCTTCTTCCTGCTGGTGGCGCTGGCTGTCGCCTATCTGGCCGACCAGCTTTTTCTGCTGCGGCACAGCGGGCCTGCGCCCGCCAACGCCGACGCCGACCTCGCCTCCACGCTCATGCGCCGTCCCATCGCCGGCTTTTTGCTGGCCAACCTCGCGGTGCTGATGCTCTATCTGCCCTGGTTCACCGCGCTCGTCACCCGCCTGGCCGAAGACGCCAGCTATTGGGAGGGCGAACTCAAGCTGTTCGAGGCGCTGCGCCACGTCGCCATCAGCTTTACCAGCGGCGAAACCGTCTTGGAGCAAGAGGCCACGCGCCTGCTCATCCCCTATGCCGTTCTCACCGCGCTCTCGTTGGTGGCGCTGATGCTGCGCCGCGCCGTGCAGCCGCGCACCATCCTCTATGCCTTGATGTGGCTGGGCGTGCCGGTCCTCGCCGTGCTGCTGCTGGCGTCGAATGTGCCCAAGTTCAACCCGCGCTACGTCATGATCGCGCTGCCCGGGCTGCTCTTGATCTGGAGCGCGGGGCTGACCGCGCTCTTCCGGCTGCGCGCCTGGGATTGGGCAGGCGTCTTGGCGTCGCCGTTTCGCAGCCTGCCCTCGCTGCTTTCGCTGCTCATGCTGGCGCTGCTCTTGACCGGCTTTGGCTATGCCGACCGCAACTGGTTCGCCAACCCGGCCTTCACCAAATCCGAGTGGCGGCAGCTCAGCCAATACATCCGCAGCCGCATCCAGGCGCTGCCCGGCGCCAAAGATCAGTCGCTGATCGTGCTCGTCAGCGGGCATGCCTGGCCCATCTGGAACTACTACGCGCCCGACCTGCCGCCGCTGCGTCTGCCCGACCTGGAGATCCTCGACGTCAACGCCGTGCTGGACATCGGGGCCAGCGCCGGCCCGCTCGCCAAGGCGCTGCAAGGTCACCCCGATGTCTGGCTGGTGCAGTGGCAGGACAAGATCGTCGACCCGATGGGCGTGGTCCCCCTCCAGCTTGGGCTGGCGGGGCAAGAGGAGGAGACCGAAGAAAAATTCTGGCAGATCGACCTGCGCCATTACACCCAGGTCGATGCAGCCAAAATCTTGGCCGGCCCCACAGCCTTGCTCCCCAACAGCATCAACTTCGGCAACCAGGTCTATCTGGTGGAGCAGCAGATCGCCGACAACGGCGACCTGCTGCTCTTCTGGAAGCTGCACCCCGACCTGCCGGCTCCCCCCGCCGACCTGCATATCACCGGGCAGACCTTTACCGGCGACGGTCTACCCTTTGCGCGCCTCCAAGACCGGCGCTTGGCGGGCTATGACTATCCCTCCTTCCGCTGGCGTCCCGACCAGATCAACCTGGGGCGGATTCCCGCCGCGGAATGGGCAGGGCCGGGCGCGCTGCCCGGCCCCTACCGCGTTCGCATGGTGGTCTACGACGCCAACGGCGACCTGACCGGCCTCGACATGATCGGCTCCGCCGGCCAGCCCCAGGGCAAACAATACACGCTCGACGTATCGCTGCCCAAGGCGACCAAAGGCCCCGACCAGATGGACGAGGTCACCTTCGCCCAGGTGATCCCCGACCTGTTTGTCGAGCTACAGCTCTCGGCGGAGCAGGCCGAACCGGGTCAAGTCTTCGCCGCCGAGCTGCACTGGTATGCCGAAGATACGCCGGAAGACGACTTCGACCTGCGGCTGCGCTGGCGGCTGCGCAGCACCGACGACGTGTTAGGCGAGCAGACGATCCGCCTATCGCCGGCGCTGCCCACCAGCCGCTGGCCCGACGACGAGCTGCTGCGCACGATCCACCCGCTGCGCCCGCCGCTCAACCTGCCCGCCGACGGCTACTGGCTGGAGGTCGGCCTGACCGCGCCCGGCAGCCAGTTTGTGCGCGTGCCCTTCCGCGTGCTGGGCAGCTCGCGCATCTTCGATGTGCCGGCCCATGTCACGCCGGTGGACACCGTCTTTGGCGAGCGGCTCTATCTGGCAGGCATCATCGAGCCGATCCAGACCACGCTGCCCGCAGGCGAACAGGTCGTACTCACGCTGGTCTGGCAGGCGCTGGAGGCCCTCTCCACAGACTATACCGCCACCGTGCAATGGCTGGGCGCCGACGCCAAGCCCGCGGTCCAGGCCGATCTGCTGCTGCCCGGCGGGTCGGCCAACTGGCTTGCCGGCCAAGTCGAATTGCAGACCGTGATCACGGCCGCGCCCAGCCAACCCGGCGACTACCGGCTGGTCATCGCCGTCTATGACGCCAACCAGCCCAACTTCCCACGCCTCTTGACCGCCAGCGGCAGCGACCTGGTCGACCTGGGAACGGTGACGATCCAGCCTTGAGCGAGACTCATCGGGCGCCATCGGGCGCATGGCGACAGCACCACCGGCGGCGTCTTGGCCCTTTCGCGCCGGTCTGCTACACTCCATAGCTATGATGCCTTTGAACCTCACATTCCTTGCGCCGCATAGGGCGCGGCGCATCCTGCGGCTGGGCCTGCTCTTGGCCGGTCTTGGTCTGTTGAGCGGCTGCGGCCAGCTTGACCTGGCGGTCGGGCCGCTGCTGCATAACGTGCTGGTCTCGCCCGACTTCATCACCCCCAACGCCGACGGCAACCAGGATGTCACCGAGATCCACTACAGCCTGCGCCGTACGGCGCAGGTCAGCATCTACTTTGACAACGAAGCGGGCGAGCGCCACTACTTCCGCGAGGCGCGCCGCCGCTCCGCCGGCGATTACAGCGTCTTTTGGGGCGGCGCGGTGGACGATGTGCGCGTCGAGGAGACCGACTACGGCCCGCAGGAGATCGTCAGTTGGGTGCTGCCCGACGGCGTCTACACCTGGACAATCGAAGCCATGGCAGACAACGGCCACCGCGAAACGGCCACCGGCACGATCACGCTGCAGGACGGCGATACCACCGTGCCCGAGCTGCACAACTTCGCCGTCGTCCCACAGACCTTCCGGCCCAACCAGGACGGTCTGGCCGACGACTCGGTCAGCATCTCCTACTATCTGACCAAGGACGTGGACAAAGTCAGCGTCTACTTGGTGGACCCGGCGCAGCCTGCGGTGCGGCTGCCCATCGCCGAATATCCTGGCGTGGCCGAACCGACCGAGCGCGGCTATCACCGCTATCGCTATGATGGCGGCGTGGATCTCAACGCCGAGCCGCCGCCCGACGGGACCTATACCGTGATCGGCGAGGCGCGCGACGCCGCGGGCAACGCCGTGCGTGTGGCGCGCACACTGACCATCGAGGAAGGCGGCAAGCCGCGCGCCGATATCGCCCAAGGTGAGATCGACTGGCAGGGCGAGATGAACCGATCGGTCAGCGTGCCGCTGGGCGAAAAGCTCTGTTTTAGCGCCGTCGTCACCAACGAAGGCACGGTGCCGATCCGCACCACCGGCCCTTGGCCCGGCCAGGAATACCGCTTCAGCCAGAACTATAACACCCTGGCGCATACCGAGGACGAGAAATCCTGGTATCAACAGCACGGTACTTGGCGCTTCGGTATCAACTATGAATCGACCGGGCTAGATTTTCCATTTCGCTGGGCAGTTGGCCGCAAGGAAGACCTGGAACGCCGCATCATCGACGGCGAAGAACAGTGGTATCTGCTGCCGGGCCACTCCGGTCAAGTGCGCGGCTGTATCCTCATGGACGAAGCGCCCCCTATCAATACGACGCTGTGGTGGGGCGGCTTGATCCATGAAATTGTCGGCGTCGCCAACAACGACGTCGACCGCATTACCGTCCAGGTCGGCACGCCATAGGAGAAATCCACGGCAAAGGGCGCAAAGAACGCAAAGGCCGGAGTGGAGAGGCATGCAAGTTGCCGTCGTCGTCGTCAGCTACAATACCTGCGACCTGCTGCGCCGCTGTCTGCGCAGCGTGCTGGCGACCCCCTTGCCGCCCGGCACGATGCTTCAAGTCCTGGTCGTCGACAACGCCAGCCAGGATGGCAGCGCGGCCATGGTGGCGGGCGAGTTTCCCACGGTGGACTTGGTGGCGTCGCCGATCAACCTGGGCTTCACCGGCGGCAACAACCTGGCGCTCCACGCCCTGGGCTTCCCGGTGACGCTGTCTGCCGCGGCCCAGCCTCTGGCCCCAACCCCACAAGCCGAGCCGCCCGACTTTGTGCTGCTGCTCAACCCCGACGCCGAGGTACAGGGCGATGCCATCGTCCTCATGGCGCGCTTTCTGGCCGAGACGCCCCAGGCCGGGGCCTGTGGCGCGCACCTGCGCTATGCCAATGGCCGCTTCCAACACGGCGCGTTCCGCTTCCCCACGCTGGCGCAGGTCGCCCTCGACCTCTTCCCGTTGACGGGACTGCCCGGCATCCACCGGCTCTATGACAGCCGCCTCAACGGGCGCTATCCGGCGCGGCGCTGGCTGAGCACGCAGCCATTCGAAGTGGACTTTGTGCTCGGCGCGGCGCTGATGCTGGCCGGCGCAGCCATCCGCGCCGTGGGCGGGCTGGACGACGGCTATTTTATGTACTGCGAGGAGATGGATCTCTGTCTGCGGCTGCACGCCGCGGGCTGGGGCGTCTACACGCTGCCCGCGGCGCTGGTGATCCACCACGAAGGCCAGAGCAGCCGCCAAGTGCGCTGGGATGCCTATGAACGGCTGTGGCGCAGCCGCCTGCGTTTCTACGCCAAGCACAGCGCGCGCTACCCTGCCGGCTATACCCATCTGGTGCGCGGGCTGCTCCGCCTGAGCGCGGCCTGGCACAGCCGCCAGGCGCGCCGCCGCTTTGCGACCGGCCAGGCGACCGGCCTGGAAACCGGCCGCGAACTCGCCGCCTACCGCGCCGTCAGCCGCCTATGATCCCTCTCTCGCCACCGGCCCCGCGGCTGGCCGCCGTCATCCTCACCAAAAACGAGGACGCGCACATCGGCGACTGTATCGCCGGTCTACGCGACTGGGTGGATCTGGTGGTCGTGTGGGATTCCGGCTCGACCGACGCCACCTGCGCGCGGGCGCGCGCCGCCGGGGCCGCAGTCGTACAGCGCCCCTTTGATACCTATGCCGCCCAGCGCCAAGCGGTGCTGGACACGCTCACGGTCGAGTGGGTCTTGTTTGTGGATGCCGACGAGCGCGCCGGGCCGGAGCTGGCCGCCGAGATCCGCCGGCGCTTGGCCGAGGATACGGCCATCGACGGCTACTGGATCCCGCGGCGCAACTGGATCGCCGGGCGGGAGACGCGCTGGGGCGGCTTCTACCCCGACTATCAATTGCGCCTGCTGCGCCGCGCCGCCGCCCGCTATGCGCGCGGCGTGCATGAGATCGCGTCTGTGACGGGTGAGACGGCCTACCTGCAAACCCCGCTGCTGCACTACAATTACCGCGACTGGGCACACTTCCACGCCAAACAGCCCGGCTATGCGCGGCTCGAAGCCGGCCTGCTGGCCGCGCGCGGCATCCGCCCGCGGCCACATAACTTTGTGCTGCAGCCGCTGCGCGAATTCCGCCGCCGCTACTTCACCCTCCAGGGCCGCCGCGACGGGCTGCACGGGCTGCGCCTCGCCCTCTGGCTCGCCTGGTACTACGGCTTTATGCCATACTGGTATCTTCTACGCGGTGGCTGACCCCGTTGCGCCGCTCCAGGCGGACGAGGTTCTGCGTCGCCTGCTCAAAGGTGTCGTCGTGGCTGATCACAAAGATCTGGCGGAAACCGCGCACGCCGAGGATCTGGCGCGCCAACGCCTCGCGGCGCATCTCGTCCAGGTTGGCGGTCGGCTCGTCAAAGAAGGCCACGTCGATCCCGCTCATCTCGCGCAGCAGCGCCAGCCGCACCGCCAGCGCCGCGCTCATCTGCTCGCCGCCTGAAAGCTGGACAAACTGGCGGATATGGCCGTCGACCTCCAGCGTAATGCTGTAGTCGTCATTCCACGTCAAGCGGCGGCTGAAGTCTTGCATGATCTCGCCAAAGATCTGGTGCGCACCGTCGCTGATCTGCCGGATCAGCGCGGCGCGCATAAACGGCCCGGCGGCGCGCAGCGCGGCACGGATCGCCTCCAGCACGCGCTCCTGCTCTTGCAGTTTGCCCAGGCGCAATTGCGCGCCGGCCAGCGCCTGGGCGATCTCCTCCAGCGCCGCAATCTCGCTCTGGTCACGCGCCTGGTCGGCTTGATAGAGCGCAGCCTGCGCCTCCAGCCCGCCGATCTGCCCCTGCAGCGCGCCGGCGCGGGCTGTCAACTGTTGATAGCGGGCGGCGTCAAAACGGGCGGCCACCGCGCGCCGCTCGGTTTCCAGCCGGGCCGCCTCCGCTGCCAGCAGATCCAAGTCGGCGGCATGGGCCACCACCTCGGCCTGGCGCGCGGGCAGCGCCTCGGCCAGCCGCCGGTTCGCCAACACCGCCTGATAGGCCGCGGCGGTTTGGCTCAACACCGCGGCCACGCTGTCCAACTGCTGTTCCAGCCCGGCGAACTCGGCCAGGGCGCTTTGGGCGATCTCTAGAGCGGCGCGTGCGCTTGCGACCTGGCGGGTTAAACCGGCCTGCTGCTGCTCCAGAGCAGCGCGGCGCTGGGCCTGGCCTGCGGCGACCGCATGGCGGCTGCGCGGGTCGCCCAGATCGGCCAGTTGCTTGACCAGGATCTCAACCTGCTCCGGCGCGGCGCGCAACTGCTCCACCTGCTTCTGCGCCGCGGCCAGCACCTCTTGGCTGCGCCGCAGTTCGGCGGCCACTGCCGCCATCTCCTGGGCGCGCGGCAGGCGCAGCAGTTCGTCCTGCAGTCGTTTAGCCTGCTCCTGCCGCTGGGCGAGCGCAGCTTCATGCTGCTTCACATCGGTTTGCAGCGCGCGATAGCCATCACGCATCTCGCCCAGCCGCCGCGCGTTGCGCTCCAGCATCTCCGCGCGGTGACCATCGGTCAGCGGCTGCTCACACACGGGGCAGACCGCGGTCTGTACATCCTCCAGACGAGCCGTCTGCTCCTTCAGCGCGTCGGCCTGGGTGCGGTGCGCGCTCATCTCGTCGCGGCAGCGTGCGATCAGGCTGCGCAGCGCCTCGATCTCTTCGTCGACCGCGGCACGCTCGCGCGCCAGCGCGGCGCTGCGCGCCTGGCTCTGCTCCAGT
Organism: Chloroflexota bacterium; assembly: GCA_003577365.1. Taxonomy (GTDB): domain Bacteria; phylum Chloroflexota; class Anaerolineae; order Caldilineales; family Caldilineaceae; genus QEUY01. Next base: position 10,707 of record QEUY01000023.1, read on the forward strand.
TCGGCCAGATGGCGGCTCACGCGCGTCACCTGCGCCTCGTTCTGCGCGACTGCACGGCGGGCGTCTTCCAGCCGGACCTGCTGCTGGCGCGCCTCGGCCAATGCCTGCTCCAGCCGGCCCTGTTCGGCGACCGCCGAAGCCAGCGCGGCGGCAGCGGCCTCGGCTTGGATCGCCGCGGTTAGCTCCTGCTGCCGCGCCTGCAACTGCGTCTCGGCCAGCGCCACTGCTTTATCGGCGGCCACGCGCTGCGCGTCGATCTCGCTGCGGCGGCGCTGTTTTTGATCCAGATCCTGTTTTTCAGCCTGGGCCGCGGCATAGCGTTCAGCGTCCGCCCCACACTCGGCCACGATACGCGCCGCCTCCTGCGCCTCCTGCTCTTGCTGCCGGGCGCGCGCCAACCGCGCCTCCAACTCGGCTTGTCGCTGCGCCGCCTGCGCCACGCGCGTCTCCAGCGCCGCCAGCTCGGCGCGCACGCCCTCCAGTTCGGCACGTTGCTGCTGCACCTGGCCCAACTCCTCCTCTGCCGCCGCCAGGTCGCGCTGTGTCGCTGCCAGCAGCCGCTCGCGCTCGACGACCTGGGCTTTCAGGGTAGGCAGTCGCTCCAGCCGCCCTTCCATGCCCGCGATTTCGGCGGCCAGGCTGGAGCGTTGATCCTTGAGCCAACTGACCGGGTCGCGCAGCCGTTCCCAGGCGCGCTCATAATCGCGCAGTTTGAGCAGCGAATCGAAGAGCGGGGCGCGCTCGCGGTCAGGCATCAAAAAGGCCGCGGTCAACAGCCCCTGGGGCACGCCCACCGCGTCGCGAAAGAGCGCGGCCAGGTCAGTCCCCTCTTCGACACACAGGTGCTGGCGCAGAAAGCGCTGGACATCCGCCTTGCCCTCGCAGAGCCGCAGGTCAAGCTGGGGGTCATAGACAGCATACAGCGCGCCGCTGCCGATGCGCCGCTGCACCGCATAGGGCCGGTCGTCCAGGCTGCTGACAAAGGTCACCACCGCGGTGGCCGACTTGGCTCCGCTGCGGATAAAATCGGCGTGTTTGTAGGGAAGGGAATCGAAGAGGACAAACCCGATCGCTTCGAGAAGGGTGCTTTTGCCTGCGCCGTTGTGCCCGACAATGGCGTTGACCCCCGGCGCAAACTCGACCGTGATCTTTTCGTAGCTCTTGACGTTCTCCAGTTCAACGGCCTGAATCAACATCGTCCGCCGTTTTGCCTTCCTGTTCGATGGCGGCCATCCTGGCCTCAAGTTCATCCACCACGGCCTGCGGCTCGGCCCCATCCAAGGCCAGGGCTTTGAGGCTCAAGGCGGCGCGCGCCCAGGACTGGCTGTGGTCGCGGAAGCGCGTGTCGCGCTCAAACAGCCCGGCCAGCACCTGGCGCTCCAAGACGGGCCGGCTGAGCGTCTCGCCCGCTTCGACGGCATATTCGGTGGAATGGGTATGGTTATGCACCATCACATGCAGCGGGTCATAACACTCGCGCACCAACTCCTCCAGGCGCGCCAGGTCAAGCGCGGTGCGGTCAAAGGGCAGGACGCCATTGAGGTGGAGCGCCACCACCGGACGCTCTTTCGGCCCCAGCCGCGCCACGCCTTGGTCAAGCGCCTTGCGTTTGAGAAAACGCCGGCATTCGTCATAGAGATGGTCGGGCGACAGCAGCGTATCGACCTTCAGCGACATTGAACAGAACGTGCGGCGGCGGTTGGCGTGCAGCCTCGCCACGTGCTTGGGGCCTTCGCCGCGGCTGGTGTCCACATCCACCAGATAATAGCCGCGGTTGGCCCACTGCGCCTCCTGCGCCGAGCAAGTCTCCAGGCTGCCGGGGTTATAGACCCAAGCATCGCGCTCAAACGGTTTGTGGATATGGCCGAGCGCCACATAGTCGGCATGGGCGCGCAGCGGCGCGAGCTGGCGCATCGTCAAACCGCCGACCTGCTCCGCCAGCTCGCCCTCCACCCCGGCGTGGGTCAAAAAGATCGAATACTCGACGCCGTCGCGCGGCAGCGCCTGCAGCGCC
>QEUY01000986.1 GCA_003577365.1 Chloroflexota bacterium
GGTGCATTATCTCGCTACCCTGTTGGATGCGCGGGTCACGGCCTTGACCGTGCAGGGGCAGGTGCTCGCCGATTCGCAGCCAGGTGCGCCAGCGCAAAGTGAACTGGGGCTTTCCACCGAGGTGCGCGCCGCCCTCACGGGCAGTACGGCCACCGCCACACGCACCGGCCCCGATGGCCGTGAGCACTTCTTTTCGGTGGCGGTTCCGATCAACCGCGCGGGGACGCCGCTGGGCGCTCTACATTTTGCCTTTCCTCTCCAAGAACTGGAGACGGGCTTGCGCCAGACGCGCAGTCTCGTCTTCTTGGTCTGTCTGGGAGTGGCGCTGCTGTCGATCTGGCTGGTGCTGGGCTATGCCGAGATGGAGGCGCGCGCGCTGCGCCGCATGACCCGTGTGATCGAGCGCATCACCGAGGGCGATCTGGATGCGCGCATCTTGTCGCTGGCCCCCGGCGAGCTGGGCGTGCTGGCTCGGGCGCTCAACCGCATGGCCGATAAGCTGCAGATTCAGATGAAAAAGCGCGCCCGCGCCAAGAGCCGCCTCGACACAGTGCTGCATGTGATGACCGACGGCGTGCTGATCTTGAGCAAGACCGGCGAGGTCAAGCTGATCAACCCGGCGGCGGCGCGGCTGCTCCACACCACCGAGGCGCGCGCCCTCGACCGCTCCTTTGTGCAAGCGGTGCGCGACCATCGCGTGGCCGAGGTCTGGACGCGCTGCCAGGAGAGCGGCGAGGAGGAGACGGCGGCGATCGAGATCAGCCCCACGCAGTTTGTGCGCGTGGTGGTGACGCCCTATTTCAAGCGCGCCGGCCGCGGCTACCTGGTGATGATTCAAGATCTGACGCAACTGCGGCGGCTCCAGACCATACGCCAGGACTTTATCAGCAATATATCGCACGAACTGCGCACGCCGCTGGCCTCGCTGCGCGCCTTGGCAGAGACGCTGCGCGACAGCGCCCTGGACGACCCGCCCGCGGCCCACCGTTTTTTGGACCGCATGGAGGTCGAGGTGGACGCATTGACCCAGATGGTAGAAGAACTGCTCGAGCTGTCGCGCATCGAGTCGGGCCAAGTGCCGCTGCGTCTGAACCCGATCTTGCCCAGCGCGGCCATCCTGCCCGCGGTCGAGCGGCTGCGCCCCCAAGTCGAACGGGGCCAGCAGACGTTGACTGTCGACGTGCCCGCCGACCTCCCCTTGGTCTTGATCGACGCCGAGCGCATTCAGCAGGTAGTGACCAACTTGCTGCACAACGCCATCAAATTCACCCCGCCCGGCGGCGCGATCCGGCTGGCCGCTACGTCGCAAGGCAACCTGGTTCAAGTGGTGGTGGAGGATACGGGCATCGGCATTGCGCCTGCGGAACTGCCGCGCATCTTCGAACGCTTCTATAAGGCCGACCGCTCGCGCGCCGTGGGCGGGACGGGGCTGGGCCTGGCGATCTCCAAACATGTGATCCAGGCGCACGGCGGCACAATTTGGGCTGAGAGCGTGGAAGGCGAGGGCAGCCGTTTTTATTTCACGCTGCCTGTGGCCGAGCCGCTGCCTGGCCCCGATGCGGCGGCCACCGCCCCTGCCACGCCGGCCCCCCGTGCCTAGAGGTTAACGCCGCTCCGCGTTAACAACCCCCTAACAGACCAATAACCGTTTCTTATCCCCTTGGCTTGCCATTTGTTAACAACGCGCCGATAGGCTGAGGACGCGCCGAGTG
>QEUY01000024.1 GCA_003577365.1 Chloroflexota bacterium
CGCTTTTGGCGTTCAAGGCGATCGCTCCAGCGAACAGGAGGTTCTATGGCAGACCCACGCGTGATCAAGTTGGCCGAGACGCTGGTCCACTACTGCACCGCTGTGCAGCCAGGCGACTGGGTGCTGGTGCGCGGCCATGTGGAGGCGCTCCCGCTGGTCGAAGAGACGGTGCGCCAGGTGGTGCGCGCCGGCGGCAACCCCACCGTGCAACTGGACAGCGACGCGCTCTCCGAAATCCTGCTGGCCGAGACACAGCCCGACCGGCTGGCGTGGGTCTCGCCTCTGGAAGAAATCTTGGCCGAGCGGGTCGACGTGCGCATCGTCATCCAGGGGGCCTCCAACACGCGCACGCTCACCGGCGTGGACCCAGCGCGCCAACAGGCCGTGCAAAATGCCCGGCGCAAACTCCAGCGCCAATATATGGAACGCAGCGCGGCGGGCAGCCACCGCTGGGTGGGGACACTTTTCCCTTGCCCAGCCTATGCCCAGGAAGCCGATATGAGTCTGGCCGACTATGAGGATTTTGTCTATGCCGCCACCTATGCCGACCAGCCCGACCCGGTCGCCTGCTGGCAGGAGGTGCACGCCACCCAGCAGCGCCTGGTGGATTGGCTGGCGGGCCGGGAGCAAGTCGTCGTGCGCGGGCCAAACGTCGACCTGACGCTCTCGATCGCGGGCCGCACCTTTATCAACAGTGACGGCAAGCGCAACATGCCCAGCGGCGAAATCTTCACCGGCCCGGTCGAAGAGTCGGTCAACGGCTGGATCCGCTTTTCCTACCCGGCCATCCGCGGCGGGCGCGAGGTGGACGGCGTCGAGTTCCGTTTTGAGGCGGGCAAGGTCGTCTATGCCCACGCTGCCAAGAATGAGGCCTATCTGCTGAGCCAGATCGCCAGCGACCCGGGCGCGGCCTATCTGGGAGAGTTTGCCATCGGCACGAACTATCGCATCCAGCGTTTTACCAAGAGCATCCTCTACGACGAGAAGATCGGCGGCACGCTGCATGTGGCGCTGGGCGCGGGCTACCCTGAAACGGGCAGCCGCAACCAGTCGGCGATCCATTGGGATTTTATCTGCGACATGCGCCAAGAGAGCGAAATCTTGGTGGACGGCGAACTGTTCTACCGCAATGGCCAGTTTATGGTCTAGCCGGTCGCCCGCCAGCCATTCACTTGAAACGAGGGAGAGATGGTAGTCCGAGAAATTATGACCAGCCCGGCGATCACCGTGACGCCGGAGACTGAGATCCGCGAGGTGGCGCGCCTCATGCACACGCACCAGATCAGCGGCGTGCCGGTGGTGGATGCGGCGGGCGCTTTGCTGGGTGTCATCACCGAGATCGACCTGATCGCGCGCAATGCGCCGCTGCGCGAGCCGCGCTATATTGCCGTCCTCTCGGCCATGATTCCGGTCAGCATCGAAGAGTATCGCGAGTATAAGGAGCAGTTGCGCCAGGTGCTGGCAACCCGCGCCAGCGAACTGATGCGTGATGAAGTGGAGACCGTGACGCCGGAGACCGAAATCTACGAGGTGTTGGAGCGCATGCTCGACCCGGAGATCACGATGCTGCCCGTGCTGGAGGGGGATACGCTGGTCGGCGTGGTCACCCGCACCGACCTGGTGCGCCTGATCGAAGCCCTCGAATCCGCGCCAGATCAAGAGGGGAGTGGGCAGTAGGCAGTACAGCGGAGAGGTTTCACCGCCGGCGCCACTTGTGGCGCCGGCGGTGTTCTTTGCCCTATTCTCCCCCTACTCCCAGTTCGGGCGCGATGGCCTGCATGGCGGCGAGGACGCGGCTCAGATGCTCGTCAAAATCGACGCCCAGCTCCTCGATAAAGCGCAGGTTTTCGTCGCGGTCGATCGCTTCGGTGAACTTGCGGTTCTTCCACTTCTTTTTCACCGAACTGACCTCCACCTGGCGCAGGTCACGGTCGGGGCGCACATAGGCGGTTGCCAAGATCAGCCCCGTCAACTCGTCACAGGCCAGCAGCGCCTTGTCCAGCTTGCTCTCGCGCGGCACGCCCAGGAAGGTGGCGTGCGCCTCCACGGCGTGGATCAATTCGGGCGGGTAGCCCTGAGCGCGAAAGAGGCGCAGCTCGGTGCGCGGGTGGCCGCCCTGCGCGTCGTCCATGTCGGGGTGGCGTTCGTAGTCCAGATCATGCAGCAGACCGGTGAGACCCCACAGCTCCTCATCCTCACCATAGTGGCGGGCATAGGCACGCAGGGCCGCTTCCACGGCGAGCATGTGGCGGCGCAGGCTCTCATTTTGCACCCATTCGCAGAGCAGGGCATAGGCTTGGGCGCGCGTCGGCAGCGGCATGGCAGAGCATCCTTTCCGGCGTCGGGCAAGGTTCAACCAGGGGGTTAGATACCCAGCAGGCTTTGGCCGCCCAGGACGACCGCCAGGGCCAGCCCGCCGAAATAGACCACTGTCACGACCATGGCGAGATAGCCCACCAGCACAAAATAGCCGTCACGCTGCAACATCCCCAGCGCCAAAAACAGAACCGCCAGCGCGGGCAGCGTGTTGGAGAAGGGGATAAAGCTGAGCGGGAAGAGCAGCAGCACGCCGGAGAAGGTCAGCGCCAAGCCGTTCATGCGGTTGGCAAATGCGCCGCTGGTGAGGCGCATCAAGCGGGGGCGCAGCCAGCGCTGCATGCGCTCGGCAAGCTGGACCCCTTTTTCCAGCGTGGGGACAAGATGCTCGTTGCGGATGGAACGATCCATCAGCTTGGCGGGCAGCCACGGCACGCGGTTAAAGGTGATGCCGATGCCGATCAGGATGATCACCAGCCCAAAGACCGTGCTCACGCCGGGGATAGAGACGGGCAGCAAAAAGGGCAGGGTCAGCACCGTGCAAAAAAAGAGCATCCCCTGTTCGCCAATCAGGACCAGCAGCTCGCGCAGCGTGATCTGCTCGCCCTCAATCGTCCCGATCAGGCGGCGCAGCGCCTCGCCCAGCGCCACCTGGGTATCGCTAAAATGGCTTCCGCCCAATGGGGAACCGCTGGATGTGGTGTCCATCGCTACTCTCTTTCTCCTCATTGCGCCTGTTGCGTCGCGCCTACCTGCGCGCGGGGCGCTCCTCTGGCCGTGTGCGGCGGGCTGCAAGGCCACCCGCCCACAACTTGGATAGAATACCACAGGCGCTAGGCACAGCCTAGCGCGCAGGGCTTGTAGGTGCGATTTTCTAGCCGCACAGCGCGCCAAACGTGCCCCGGATCAAAAAGGGCGGCGCCCACAGCGGACGCCGCCCCTTCTACCCCAGCCGGGCTGCCCGGCCTAGGGCTGATCTTACATGTCCATCCCCATGCCGCCGCCGCCCGCGGGCATCGCCTTCTCAGGCTCGGGGATGTCGGTAACCAGCGCCGAGGTGCTCAGGATCATGGCGGCGATGGAACAGGCATTCTCCACCGCGCTGCGCGTGACCTTGGCAGGGTCGATGATCCCGGCCTGCAGCATGTCGACATAGTCGTTCTCGAGCACGTCGTAGCCGATGGTCTTCTTGCCTTCGCCGTGCAGCCCGCGCACCCGCTCGATGACCACAGGGCCATCCAGACCGGCGTTGGTGGCGATCATGCGCATGGGTTCTTCCAGGGCGCGGCGCAGGATGCGCACACCGGTGGCGGCATCGCCCTCCAGCTTGACGTTGTCCAGGGCAGGCACGGCGTTGATCAGCGCCACGCCACCGCCGGGGACGATCCCCTCTTCCACGGCGGCGCGGGTCGCGCTCAGCGCATCCTCGACGCGGTGCTTCTTTTCCTTCAGCTCGGTCTCGGTGGCTGCGCCGACGCGGATGATGGCGACGCCGCCGGCCAGCTTGGCCAGCCGCTCTTGCAGCTTCTCGCGGTCGTAATCGCTGGTGCTGGCCTCGGTCTCGGCGCGGATCTGGCTGATGCGGCCCTGGATCGCGCTCGACTCACCGGAGCCGCCCACGATGGTGGTGGCATCCTTGGTGCTGACGATGCGGGTGGCGCGGCCCAGGTCTTCGAGCATCACGCTCTCCAGCTTGCGGCCTAGGGTCTCGGTGATGACGCTGCCGCCGGTCAGGATGGCGATATCCTCCAGCATGGCCTTGCGGCGGTCGCCGAAGCCAGGGGCCTTGATCGCCAGGGCGTTGACCATGCCGCGCAGCTTGTTGAGCACCAGGGTCGCCAGCGCCTCACCGTCCACATCCTCGGCGATGACCACGATGTCGCGGCGGCCAATCTGCACGAGCTTTTCCAGCGTGGGGACGATGTCCTGGGCGCTGCTGATCTTCTTGTCGGTGATCAGGATATAGGGGTCTTCGATCACGGCCTCCATGCGCTCGGAGTTGGTGACGAAATAGGGGCTGAGATAACCGCGGTCGAGCTGCATACCCTCGACATACTCGGTCTCAAATTCGAGGCCCTTGCTCTCCTCGACGGTGATGACGCCGTCTTTGCCGACCTTGTCCATCACCTCGGCGATCAGGTCGCCGATCAGCTTGTCGGCGGCGGAGATGCTCGCCACCTGGGCGATGCCCTCCTTGCCGGAGACTGGGGTCGCCATGTCGCGGATGGCCTGGACGATGGCGTCGCGGCCCGCTTCGATGCCACGCTTGAGCAGCATCGGGTTGGCGCCGGCGGTGACGTTCTTCAGCCCTTCGTTGACGATCGCCTGGGCCAAGACGGTGGCGGTGGTGGTGCCGTCGCCGGCGACGTCATTGGTCTTGGTGGCGGCTTCCTTCAGAAGCTGGGCGCCCATGTTCTCAAACGGGTCTTCCAGCTCAATCTCCTTGGCCACGGTCACGCCGTCGTGGGTGACGGTCGGGCTGCCCCACTTCTTGTCGAGGGCAACGTTGCGGCCTTTCGGCCCCAAGGTGGTCTTGACGGCATTGGCCAGGGCATCGACGCCCGCCTTCAGCGCCTTACGCGCATTATCTTCAAAAACGATCTGCTTTGCCATGTTCTGTTTTTCTCCTCAAATGGATGCTACATACGTCACGCTGCGCCCGCCTGCTGCACGCCTGTACAGCCGCCGGCGGATAGGGTTTGAGACAGACGCCTACTTCTTGCCGTTCTCGACGATCGCCAGGATGTCGCTCTCTTTTAGGATCAGGTATTCCTGCCCGTCGAGCTTGATGCTGGTGCCGGCATACTTGGCATAGAGGACGGTGTCGTCGACCTGCACGTCCATGGCGATGCGCTCGCCGGTTTCCTTGCGCGCGCCCGGGCCGGCGGCGATGATCTTGCCCTGCTGGGGCTTCTCCTTGGCCGTTTCGGGCAGGAAAATGCCGGTCGAGGTCTGCTCCTCCTGCTCGATGGGCTTGACGACCACGCGGTCGCCCAGTGGCTTGAGGTTCATCTGTTTTCTCCTTCGAACAAAATTTGGTAGAACACCGGTATCGTTGTAGGCTGTGGCTAGCCAAACGGCGGCTAGCCAAACAATGGATAGCAAAAACAGAAGCCGTTAGCACTCGAAGGTGGAGAGTGCTAACGGCGGGTATGATACCGCATCCAATTTTGTCGTGCAAATTTGTGATGCGGTATTTTGCCTAGATTCTGCCCTGCTTTTGTCTGAAACGTGCAAGTGCTTTGTTAGAACAATGTTAGCGCCCCGGCCAAGGCCAGGGCGCAGTGGATCTGCGGAGTAGGTTACTCGGTTTCGGGGGTGCCGCTGGGCGGCCCCAGGTCGGGCGCGACCTCATGCTCGCCGCGCTGGTTGAGCAGGGCGACCACACGCCGGTTCTCCATCGAGAGGTCGAGATCGGCGATCACTGCGGCGGCCACGGCGGGGATCTCCGGCGGCAGGCTTGCCAGTTCGGCGGGGGTCATCTCCTCGAAGATCCGGATCTCGTCGGCGGTGTCAATATAGGCCGCATAGGCTGCCATCTGTTCGGGTGTCAAGACGGTGTTGAGCGCTGTTTCATAGCGCCGGTAGCCTTCCAATATCTCCGCATCGTGTACGGGCGACAGGCGCACCAATGTTTCATACAGAATCCCCATCCCTGTCTCCTTTCCTGTTCAGTTTGGGTGATCCAGCCTTTCGCCGTCTAGGATAGCGGGTCGCGCCTGTCCTGGCAGTAACGAAATATCCTGCGTGGAACATGCCCTTCAAGTCGCTTGAATGCCGGAACTTGCCTGCATACCGGAAGCCAATCGCTGAGCGCAGGCGTTGCACCATGTCCAAGCGACGGAGCAGCTTACGAGCCGTTTTCTTGTTGAATGCGTATGCGGCTATCCTGCACGCGCAGCGCCATCCCCAGCAATACGGCGATCGCGATCGCGGCAATGCCGGTCAACAGGGCAAAGATCGTAAATACCTGATCCGCCTGGCGGCGCGTCATAGCCAACGGCTCGGCGGCTTCCGCTTCAACTGTGCTGGTTTCTGTTTCCGTCTCGCGCACTGTGGACGCCTCGTCGATGTTTTCGCCGATCGTAGCGAGTTGCTCGTCCACCGTTTCTAACAGTTGAACCAATTCCTGCGTCTCTTGAGACTCAGATGAGGTCGCCTCGATTTCAGACACCGTCGTCTGAATTTCTTCGGTGGTCTGTTCCAACTCTTCAAGGTTAATCTGCAGAGTGGCATTCAACGCAGCCAGGCGTTGTTGCAGCCATATTTCGCGGAAGACAAAGGCTGTCATTAAGAGACTCGCGGCGATAAACACGGTGAGCGCAGTCACAACCAACCGGTTGAGGATCTGATCGGGATCGGAGTTCATGGTCTATCTTCCGACTAGCTAACCTACACGAGCTATCGCCCAGATGCGCCGTCAAACTGGGGAGAGTCAAAAGACCGCAAGCCGAAGACCTGGCTCCCCCTGTCTCCTGCCGGTCGTACAATGGCGTCGGCAGGGGACAAGGGGACAGTCTACACTATCAAGGCGTCTTTCGCCTCAGTGTCTCGCCCGAATCGCCCAGCAGTCGTCTAGCGGTCGTCTAGCCCGTGGTCTGTTTGGGCTGCAGCGCGCCACCCGCCGCCTTGCCGCGCAGCGCACTCAGCCAGCGATGTTCTGTCAGGCGCGAGATGGAATAGAGCGCCCAGACAATGGCGGCGCTAGACAAAATCACGGCCCAGCGCACAGTGCTCGCCGCCATGGGCTTGACCGATGCCTCGATCCGGGTGTCGCCGCGCGCAATGAGCCGTACATCGCCCCCGCTCACCACGTCGATGCGTGCCTGACCTGGCGGCAGGTCAAAGCTCGTCGTGTAGTAGGCGGCGCGTCCAGTCCCTTCGCGCTTGGCCGACTGCGCGATCCCCAGGTCGGCGCTGGCAATGCGGAAGGATCGGGCGCGTTCGCCCGAGCGCATCTCGATCGGCATCGGCTCATCACCCAGGTTTTTGATCACCACATGGCCGCTTCCAATCGGGAACATGATATTGGACCCGCTGTAGCGAATTGGCGCTACGGCTGTGTAGATCCAATAGCCTGCGCCCAGGATGACCAGCACGGCAATCACCATCTGAATCATGCGTTTCATGGTTTGCTCCTTTGGTTGTGTATGAGAATTGGCCTATCACGGAGACCTCTGTACACAACATAACAAGGAGATATGACAGGGTGATTCAGTTGCGATGCCGATTCTGGTACAGCCTGTTTCAAGATTGAAACAGCGGTAGCCGTAGAAGTACGGTCGTGCCCTCTCCGACTGTGCTTTCGATGGTCGCTTCGCCGCCGTGGCGCTCGGCAATTGCCTTGACCAGCGCCAGCCCTGTGCCGCTGCCCGCGATCTTTTCGAGCTGCTGCGACCGATAGAGTTCCTCCCAGACATGCGCTAGTTCAGCAGGCGGAATGCCGATGCCGGTGTCGGAGACGCCAATCAGCAACTCTTGATGGCCGCTAGCGATGACCCGAATGTGATCACCGGCATTGGTATATTTATAGGCATTGTCGAGCAGGTTATGCAGCGCCAGGGCCAGCAGATCCTCGTCGACAAGCCAGACTTCCTGCGCTAGGTCGGTCTCATAGGTGAGGAACCGCTGGCCCGCTTCGAATCGTTCACGCTCAAGCTGCACCGTCTCTGTAATCAACGCAGGCAAGGAGACGGGCTGCAAGTTGAGCGGCTGCGCCTCCAACTCGGCCAGCTTGCGCAGGTCGGCGATCAAGCGGCTGAGCCGCAGCGTCTCTGCTGCCATCACCGCCACGATATGCTGTTGTTGCGGGGTCAGCGGGGTCAGTTCCAGTGTCTGAAGGCCGGCGCGCAGCGCGGTCAGCGGATTCTTAAACTCGTGATCCAGCCGGCTGAGAAAGCGGCGATGCTCGGCCAAGGTTTCGCGGCGCACCTGTTGGATACTGCGCTGACGCAGATGGTTCATCGAGATGCGCACGATGGTGTGAATGGCGGCGACCATGGCGATGCTGAGCAGCGCCACCAACAGGATGACGTCGACATCTTCCGGAACCAGGATGAAGGTATCGGTGAAGAGCACGCGCGCCAACAGCAGCAGCCCGAGCAGCCCCAGCGCGAGCGGCAGCAGATAGCGTTTGATCTGTGCCCACATCAGGGCACGCGCTCCACAGGTGCAATATAGCGATAGCCTGCGCCCGGCACGGTTTCAATAAACTGTGGGTCTGTGGAATCGTCGTGTAATACCTTGCGCAATTCGGCGATGCGAGCGTCTACGGCCCGGTCGCCGATTGCGCTCTCCCAGCCCCAAACCTGATCAAGCAGTTGGGCGCGCGAGATCACCTCATCCGGATGGGTCATAAAATATTCGAGCAGCGAGACCGATTTCGGCGTCAACGGCTGTTCTTGACCGTCCACCAAAACGCGCCGCGCGCTGCGGTCGAGCACGAGCGTGCGGCTGCGCAGATAGCGCGCGGTCTGGAGGCGCTGCTGTCCGGCCTGCGTGCGGCGCAAGACGGCGCGGATGCGCGCCACCAGCTCCTGCGGGTCAAAGGGTTTGTTGAGATAATCATCCGCCCCTTCCTCGATCGCCATGATGCGTTGTGGCGTCCCCATCACCTGGGTCAGCAGAATCACCGGCGTCCAGTCATCGCGGCGGCGGAGCTGGCGCAAGGTCTCGCGCCCGTCGAGCTGGGGCATCAGCACGTCGAGGACGATCAGGTCGGGCCGATGTTCGGCAGTGTAAGCCAGAGCTTCAATGCCGTTGCGCGCCGTCACCACCTCAAAGCCTGATAGCTCAAGAAAAGTCTTGAGCATCGAGACAATCGACTCCTCATCGTCTACAAGCAGAAGTTTGGTCTTTGGGGTAAGGATTGGCTGGGCCGCCGCTTGTTGCATTTGCTCTTTGTCACATTGCCTATACAGGCTCCGGCGCGTTTTGGCGGATATAGGCGATCATCTCGTCCTCTTCGCGCACATAGTCGCCGAGGTTGAAGGCGGCATAGAGATCGCGGCTCTGCTGAAAGTAGGCCAGCGCCCGCGGCCAGGCCTCCTGCTCCAGCGCCACATGGCCCAGGTTGTGCAGCGTCGCCGCCATGTCGGTCCACGCGCCGCGGTGCGCCGACAGCCCCAGGTCCAGTTCATACCACATCAGCGCCTGGTCAAAATCGTCTTGGGCATAGCTCACCGACCCCAGGTTGTTATAACAGGTGCTGATGCCCAGGCTGTCGTCGATGCGGCGGAACAGCTCTAGCGCCTGCAGATAGGCCTGCCGCGCCTCGTCCAGCCGCTCCAGCCCTTCCATCGCCAGCCCCATGCTGTTGTAGATGCTTGCCATGCGCTGGTTGTCGTGGTGGCGCACGGCAATGCGCAGCGCCTTGCGCTGCTGTTGGAGGGCGCGCTCAAACTCGTTCAGCCCATAGTGGGCGCTGCCCAGGTTCATATAGGTCGTCGCCAGCCCCAACTGGTCGCCCAACTGCGCCACACATTCGAAGGCGGCGCGGAAGTAGGGTAACGCCTGGCGCGGGCGGTCGAGCACGCGATAGGCCGTGCCCAGGTCGGTGAAGGCATAGGCCAGTTCGTTGAGCAGGTCGCGGCTGTCGAAGATCTCGGCGGCGCGGCGGAACCACTCGACGGCCTCTTCCACTACGCCGGTGAAAAAGAGACGGCGGCCAATGCTCATCTGCAACCAGGCGTAGTTACGGCTGTCGGCCAGCGCCAGCGAGGCCGCCGCACCCGTCGCCAGCCAGCGCAGTACGCCGGGCGGATGCCGCCAAAAGGCATAATAGGCCATAGCCAGCGCATAGGCGCGCGCCAGCCGCAGGTCATCGCGGTCGGCCTGTGCCTCCTCGGGCAAGGTCAGCCCGGCGCTGTCGGTTGCAGGGTCGGCGATGATCTCAAACAGCGGGCGCTGCCAAAGCCGCTCCATCCGTTCGGCGCACCAATCGGCCCCCTTATACATATTGCCCCATTCGGGGTCCAGTTCGGGCCAGCGCTCCAGGGGCAGCACCTGATAGTCTTCCAGCAGGCGCACATAATAGGCGGCGTGGCGGCGTTCCCACTCCTCGCCCAGCATGGCGGCATTTTGCTCCAGATAGGTGCGCACCATAGGGTGCATCACCACGCGCTGCTGAAAGGGGTCGAGGTCGAGCAGGGCACGGCCATTCAGCCCGGCGATCACCTGCTCCAGTTCGACAGGCGTGCCCAAATCCACCCAGAAAAGCTCACGCAGCGCGGCCAGCGATGCGCCCCCCGCCGCGGGCACCAGCCGGTCGAGCAGCGGCCCCACCTGCGGCTGGATGGCGGCAAAGTTTTCCACGGCAAAGGCGACTACCTCCGGCACAGAGACACGGCCATCGGCCAGGCTCATGCTGGGCAGCAGGTCGGCCAGCTCCTCCCAGGTGAAATCAAGCAGCAGCCCCAAGAGCAGACGCAGCGGATAGGGGCGGCCCTGGGTCAGCGCAAAGAGTTCGTCTTGGTGGGCCAGCGCCGCCGCCACCACCGGCTGCGGCGCGCGGCGGCGGATGAACTCCGGCAGTTCGTCGGGCATGATCCCGCCCAACTGGACATATTGAAACTGGCAGAGCGCGGCGATCGAAGGGCTGAAGTTGCGGTCGATCAAAAGAATGCGCGAATTGCCTTCGGCTTCATGCAGGTGGGCGATGATGTCCACCAGCGTGTCCAGCTCTTCCTGCGTCGCGCCGGAAAGCTCGTCGAGGATGAGCAGCCGCCGCCGGCGGTAGAGCTGTTCCAGGATGCTGATCCCCCAGCGGTCTTCGCCGATGCGCGTCAGCGTCGTGCCAAAGACCGAGTCGAGCGTGCGCACAATGTCATAGAGGCGGAAGCGATGGGTCCCCGCCGCGCCGACGCGCGCGATCCCATCGCTGAAGTGGTGGATCAAACTCCAGGCCGCGGCGGTCGCCAGGGTGCTTTTGCCGTTGCCTTGTTCACCGCTGATGGCGATGGCCGGCAAATCGTCGCCGCCCGTCATCCAGTCGTGCAGCATGCGCAACTGGGCGGCGCGGCCGCTGAAGCCCTGGAGCCGGTAGAGGCCCAGGTTGTGCGGGGTCGGGGTCTGTTGGGTGGGGCCGCTGGTGGCGGATGCACTGCTCATGCTGCGCTTGGATTTCCCGTCGGCAGGGGCTGGACTCAGACGGCTCGGTTCAGATCACAAGACAAGGAAAGTCGCTGGCTGCGGCGATCTCGAAGGTCAGCGCCTGCGACAACGCCGTGCCGCCGGTAACGCGGGAAAGACCGGTCTCTTGCGCGGTCGAATCGATCAGGATCAGGTCGGGGCGGATGCGCCGCGCCAGGGTGTTGATGTTGACCGGCGTCACGTTTTCGACATAGTCCACCTTGGCGATCACCTTGTTGCGCACGGCGGGCGGGTCTGCTACCAGCGCGCTGACTACGACGCTGATCTCATCGTTTTTCTGCAATTGGCGTAAGGCCTCTGCGCCCGCCTGGCCTGCCCCGATCACCCAGATCCGCATTGCGTTTCTCCTTATGTATTCAGCCGTGATGTATTCAGCCGTGAGTTCGGCAGGCGCAGATGCGCTCGCGTTTTGTCGTTTAGATCCACCCCAGCAGGCTCATCATATAGAAGAAGAGCAGCACAAAGAGCGCCGACGGCAGCCCGACGATCCACCCGGCGCGCAGCATGGTCTTGTTGCTCACCGCGCCGGTGACCGCGACCAAGGTCATGCGCGCCGACGCGCTGGGCAGCATAAAGGCCAGCGCCACGGCGATGATGGTGGGCAGCACCAGGCGTATGGGCGCGATGCCGGCAGCCTCCCCCAACGTGATCAGCACTGGGGCCAGGATGGCGCCCAAGGTGACGTTGTTCATAAACTGGGTCAGGGCAAAGCCCGTCAGCACCAGCACACTGAGCACTACCAGATAGGGCAGCCCTTCAAGGGTGGGGGCTAGAATGCCGGCAAACCAATTGCCCGCGCCGGTTTTGTCCAGCGCGTTGCCCAAGGTCAACCCCGCGCCGATCACAAAAAAGACGCCCCAGTTGACGCCCTTGAGGTCGTTCCAGTCGACAACTTCTTCGATGGAGAGCAGCGCCACCGCGCCGATGGCGACCACGGCGCTGCTCAGCAGTGTATCCGGCAGGTTCAGAAAGCCCTCCAGCCAAGCACCGCCGACCCACAACGCCACCGAGAGAAAGAGCACCAGCATGATCTCGCGCTCCGGCCCTTTCAGCTCGCCCAGCCGCACCATCTCCTTCATGGCGGGGAAGGTGTCGATGGTCAGGTTGCCCACCGGCAGGGCGCGCAGCAGCAAAAACCAACTCAACGGCAGCAGCACCAGCACGATCGGCACGCCGAAGCGCATCCAATCGAGAAATCCAAAGC
>QEUY01000025.1 GCA_003577365.1 Chloroflexota bacterium
TATGGCGCGTGGAGGAAGAGATCAAACGCAGCCGCTTTATCACCACCGTTGGCGCTGCGCCCAGCGTGGCAGCGGCCCGCGCCCTCATTGCCGAAGTCAGCGCCGAATTTGCGGATGCCAGCCATAACTGCTGGGCCTATGTGGTCGGGCCGCCCGGCAGCACGGGACAGATCGGCATGAGCGACGCCGGCGAGCCGCACGGCACGGCGGGCCGCCCCATGTTGACGGTCTTGCTGCACAGCGGCATCGGCGATATTTGCGCGGTCGTCACGCGCTATTTCGGCGGCACGCTCTTGGGCAAGGGCGGGCTGGTCAAAGCCTACAGCGGCGGCGTGCAGCTTGCCCTGGCCGGCCTGCCCACGCTGGAACGCGTCCCCAAAACCGATGTGACGCTGCTGGTGAGTTACTCCGCAGTGACACCCCTCAAACGGCTGCTGTCCGACTATGAGGCCGAACTGCTTGGCGAAGAATACGCCGCCGACGTCACCTATCGGCTCCGGCTGCCCAGCGAGCAGCTACCCGGCTTCGACGCGGCTGTCAGCGAACTCACCAACGGCCAAGCCCTGCTCGAAGTGACCGGCCAGGAGGTATAGACCTATCCCTCCTGGTATTCCTGCCAGGCCCGCTCCGCCACGCGGCGGCAGATGGCATAGGCAAAGCCGCGCCGCGCCAAAAAGCCGATCAGCTTCTTATCAAACTCCTCGCGCGGCAGGCCGGCCCAGCGCATCGCTTTGGGCGCGGCCGCGGCCCAGGCCGCGGCATCCTCGTCCTGCTCCTCCAGCGCCTCGTCGATCGTCGGGCTGTCCAGCCCCTTCTGGCGCAGTTCATAGCGCAGCGCGCGCGTCCCCCGTGGGCGAAAACGCGTGCGGCTGTCCACCCAATAGCGTGCAAAGGCCGCGTCGTCCACATAGCCCCGCGCCCGCAGCCGCGCCAGCACCGCGGCCGTCACCTCCTCGGCATAGCCCTTGCCGGCCAAATAAGTCGACATCTCCTGCTCACTGCGCGGGCGAATGCCCAGATAGCGCAGGCTGCGTTGATAGGCCAAGTCGACTTCGCCTTCGTGTTTGAGCGCAGCGATCTGCTCGGCGCTGAGCCGTTGCCCTTTGCGCAGCCCCAAGGCAGCGTCTAGCCCCACGGCAAACGCGTATTCGCCGTCGAGAAAGACATTGACCCGCTCCTTGCTATGTTGTTGGATCACCAGTCCGGTGATCACATTTCCTGCGCCGGCATTGCCGGCAGTGGCATCGGCCATTTTCGCACATCCCTTACCCACGATTCCATTACAGCCACATGACAGCCCATGATCGTGCAACGAGACCCCGCCGCAGTTTGACAAACCAGCCTAACGGGCGTATACCATTCAACGATCAAGTACTTACCCACGCCACCCAGTGACCCCTGGTTCGACTTGGCCTAACTAGAAGGAACACCCTCCCCGCCATGCACCGCCTCTCCCTCGTCCAACTTTGGCAGCGTGAATTCACCGGCTACAACCTAGACAAATTTCGCCAAGACCTGCTCGCCGGCCTAACGGTCGGCGCTGTCGCGCTGCCGCTGGCGCTCGCCTTCGGCGTGGCCTCGGGCTCCACAGCCGCCGCCGGTCTTGTCACGGCCATTCTCAGCGGCATCCTCATCGGCGCGCTCTCCGGCGCGCCCTATCAGATCTCCGGCCCCACCGGCGCGATGAGCGCCATCCTCATCCTAATCAGCGCGCGCTATGGGCTGGAGGGCATGTGGCTCACCGGCGTCATGGCTGGCGTCATCATCCTTGCCATCGGCCTGCTGCGGCTGGGCCGTTTCATCGCCTTTATCCCTGCCCCTGTGATCAGCGGCTTCACCTCCGGCATCGCCGTGATCATCTTCGTGGGCCAGATCGATAACTTTCTGGGCGTCACAACGCCGGGCGTCGAATCGGCGGCGCTCAAACTGCTGGGCTACTTTCGCGGCGGCTGGACCCCAAACTGGCAGACCACGCTGATCGGCAGCATTGTCATTGGCATGATGATCTTCTGGCCCGCCCGCTGGAGCAAGATCATCCCCGGCTCACTGGCCGGCATCGTCGTCGCCAGCTTGGTCACCGCCGCTGCCGGCTGGCAAATTCCCATCATCGGCGAGATCCCACGCACCATCCTGCTCGACCAGCGGCTGGGATTTACCGGCATCCCCTGGAGCAATCTGGAACATCTGCTGGCCCCGGCGTTGACCATCGCCGCCCTCGGCGCGGTCGAATCACTGCTCTGCGGCGCGGTCGCCAGCAAGATGACCGGTATCCGTCTACAGGCCAACCAGGAATTGGTCGCCCAAGGGATAGGCAACATCCTCATCCCCTTCTTTGGCGGCGTGCCCGCCACCGCAGCCATCGCGCGCAGCTCGGTCGGCATCCGCTCCGGCGGCCAAACCCGGCTCGTCTCGATCATTCACGCCCTGGCGCTCTTGGCCTCGGCGCTGCTCTTTGCGCCTATCATCGCCCGCATCCCGCTGACGGCGCTGGCCGGCGTGCTCATGGTCACCGCCTATCGCATGAACGAATGGCTGGCCATCCGCTTTCTCTTTGGCAACCGTTTCAAGACCGGCATGGTCACCTTCAGCGTGACGCTGCTTGCCACCATCACGCTCGACCTGACCCAGGCCATCCTGATCGGCGCGGCGCTCTCGGCGGTCGTCTTTATCAACCAGATCGCCAATCTCAACGTGGATGTGCGCCAAGTCGACGCCGACAAGCTGCGCAGCCAGGGCATGCCCATTGCCACCAACTGCGGCGCAATCCGCGTCGCCTATTTGACCGGCCCGCTCTTCTTCGCCGCCACCAATACCTTCAACGAAGCCTTTGCCCACGAAGAAGATGTGCAGGTGCTCATCCTCTCCATGCGTGCCGTTCCCATGATCGACGTCACCGGATTGGAAGCTCTATCGTCGCTACACGAACAACTGGCGCATCAGGGCAAGGTGCTCATGCTCTCCGGCGTGCAGCCCAGCGTCCTGCGCATGTTGGAACGCAGCCAACTGATCGACACCCTGGGCCGCGACAACCTCTTCTGGAGTTCCGACCAAGCCATCCTGGTGGCAGAGCAACGCTACCTCATGGCCGACCACGCCGTCCACGCCGAGGCCATCACCGTGCCGCTGACGGATGTCCCCCCGACGGACACCCTCCCAACCGATACATCGGCTACATCGGCGAGCGATGCACCGGCAAACGGCGCAGACGAGGAGCCGGTGCCTGCCTAGCCCGCAGGCCTCTCAAACAGCCGTCGCTGCGCTGCTATCGCTGCATCGGATGGTCGCACCGGCAATCGGTTGAATAAACGCCCGCAGGTTAGGGGTTGGCCTTGCCGCCGGGAAGGTGGTCTTCAATGTGGTGGCGCACGGCGTAGACCGCGGCCTCGGCGCGCGAGGTGACATTGAGCTTGCTGAGGATTGAACTGACATAGTTGCGCACGGTCTTCTCGCTCAAAAAGACCCGCCGCGCGATCTCCTTATTGGTCAGCCCGTCGGTCATCAACCCCAGGATGATCAGCTCCTGGTCGGTCAAGGTCGCAAAATACTCGTCTTCGGCCTGGCGCGCGTTGGAGCGCACCTGCTGAAAGACCCGCTGCGTCACCGCCGGGTCGAGCAGCGATTCGCCGCGGCCCACGGTCATCAGCGCCCGCACCAGGTCATCACTGCCGATCTGCTTCAGCACATAGCCGGACGCGCCCGCCGCGATGGCGTCGAACAACACATCATCTTCAGCATATGAAGTCAGCACGATCACCTTGGTCTGCGGACGCGCCTCCAAGATCTCTTGGGTCGCCTCCACGCCGCTCTTGCCGGGCAGACGGATATCCATGACCACCACGTCCGGCTGATAATAGAGCGTCTTCTCCAGGGCCTCCTGCGCATCCCCGGCCTCCCCCACCACCTCAAATTGGGGATAGCGCGCCAGCAGCGACTTTAACCCCAGACGCACAATCTCATGATCGTCGACCAACAAAATCCTCAGATTCATCGCCCCATCGTTGACCATCTCTACCGCCGGAAGCTATAATAGCCCCAATTGTATCACATGCCCGGTTTTTGTGCGGATTATCGACCCTATGAATACAAGGCTATTGGGCATACTAGGCGTCTTGCTGGCCCTGATCTGCTGGGCAGGGCTGATCGTTCTGCGCTTTCTGATCTTCCATCAACCCTTCTCGCTCGGCCTCATCGCCGTGGAGATGGGACTTGTCGTCTTGGGCAGCGCCATCTTTTGGCGCTGGATCATTTCCGTCCTCGAGCGCCAGGCCAGCGAGGTGCGCCAGCGCACCAATCATCTCGAGGCGCTGCACAGCGCCAGCATCGCCCTGACCACCGAACATGACCTCACCGCCGTGCTGCAGAAGGTAGTCGACCTCAGCCGCGCCCTGCTCAACGCCAAGTATGGCGCGCTGGGCATCCTGGACGAAGACGGCAGCACCATCGCCCAGTTGATCACCTCCGGCCTCTCGCCCGCCTCGCGCGCACGCATGGATCACTTCCCGCGCACCCATGGGCTGTTGGGCGTGCCCATCGTCGAGCATCGCCCGATCCGCGTCGACAGCATCGTCGACGACCCGCGCGCCCGCGGCTTCCCGGTCAACCATCCCACCATGAATTCCTTCTTGGGGGTTCCGCTCATCTCCAAAGGGCGCGTCTTTGGCAATCTCTATCTGGCAGACAAATTGCCCGACCTGGCAAGCGGGCGGCGCGGCCAGACGCTCGCCTTTAGCCAGGAGGACGAGGAGATCCTGGAGATGTTCGCCAACCAAGCGGCCATCGCCATCGAAAACGCCCAGCTCTACCGCCAAAATCAACAGATCGCCATTCTGCAAGAGCGCGAACGCTTTGGCATGGACCTCCACGATGGCGTGATCCAATCGATCTACGCCATTGGCCTGATGCTCGACAACAGCCGCCACCAACTGGAGACCGCGCCCGGCGCCGCCCAAGAGGGCATCAGCGCCGCCATCGTCGGGTTGAACCAAGTCATCAAGGACATTCGCACCTACATCCACGATCTGCGCTCCAGCCAACTCAACGGCCACAACCTACAGCAAGGCCTGGAGGAACTGGCGCGCGACCTGCAAACCTACTCGGTCTTGAATATCGACGTCGACGTCGACCCGACCACGCTCAAACGGCTCTCCAGCAAACAGACCAGCGACCTGCTCCAGATCGCGCGTGAAGCCCTGAGCAATGTCCGCAAACACGCCAACGCCACCCAGGTCGCCATCCGCGTCCGGCCCGACCACGGCAAGGTGACACTGGTGGTCGAAGACAACGGCAGAGGCTTTGACACAGCCGCCAACGGCAAGCCGGGCGGCCACGGGCTGCACAACATGGCCGAGCGTGCCCATCAGCTCGACGGCGTGCTCGACGTCAGCAGCGCGCCCAACGGCGGCACCCGCATCGCCGTCACCCTGCCTTCCTAACCCCGTCTGACCCCGCCTGCCGGCCCCCGACCTACCTCAGCCTGCCCCATTTGCCCCCTCGCCGGTGGGCAGTTGTCATCCACCCCAGGGACAGTTGTCACTACCGGGAGCGCGCCGGCCGCGCTATACTCGCGGTGATGAACCTGCATGCCGCCAAGCAAATCGGGGAGGAAGGCGTGGGAGGCGTAGCTGTCCACACCGAGAATCTCACATGTACCTTCGGAGCGATCTGCGCGGTCGATCATGTCACCCTCCGAGTGCCATCAGGCACGATCTTCGGTCTGCTTGGCCCGACCGGGGCCGGCAAGACCACGACGATCCGCCTCCTCTTGGGCCTCTTGGAGCCTACCGCCGGCAGCGCCATGGTGCTGGGCTACGACATTCACACCCAGGGCGACCGCATCCGCCAACACACTGGCGCGCTCTTGGCCTATTCGGGACTCTATGACCGGCTGACGGCCCTGGAAAATCTCGACTTCTTCGGTCGTATCTGGCATATGAGCGCCGGCGACCGCCGCAGCCGCGCCAAGGAACTGCTCAACAGCCTGGGTCTGTGGGAACAGCGCGACCAGTTGGTCGGCGGTTGGGATCGCGGGCAGAGACGCAAGCTCTCGCTGGCGCGCGCCATCTTTCACCAGCCGGCGCTCGTCTTTATCGACGAGCCGTCCGACCGGCTGAGTCCAGCCGAGTCCGAGGCGATCTGGACCGATCTGGACAACCTGGCCGCGCGCGAGAGCATGACCGTCTTTCTCGCCACGCGCGACCTCGCCGAGGCAGAGGCGCTCTGCTCTGCCGTTGCCATCATGCGCCAGGGCCGCATCCTCGAAGTCGGCTCCTTGGCCGAACTGCGCGCCCGCACCGCCGCGCCCCAGTTGGAGATCGTGGGCCGCGGCTTCACCGACCAGGTCATCGCCCTTGTCAGCCGCCGTCCCGAAGTCGCCTCCGCCCGGCGCATCGACAACCGCCTGGTGCTTCAGCTTGCCGGCGATTATGACACGGCTCCCCTCGTCAGCCTGCTGGTGGAGGCCAGCGCCGACGTGGAGGAAGTGCATAAACACCAGCCCGCCCTATACGCCGCTTTCACCACCCTCACCCAAGAAGCGCCGGAGGAGGAATCGCCCTAATGCGCGACACATGGACGATCGTCTGGAAAGAACTCAAAGAGCTGGTGGTCGCCCGCGCCAGCCGCCCGCTTTGCAGCGCAGGCTATCTCGCCATGCTCGTGATCTTCGGGATCGCCGCCCCTTGGTGGCTGGGCCGCCAATGGCTCTCCGACTCGCTGGTCTTTTGGGTCTGGGTCTTGCTGCCCCTGCCGCTGGTGATCGGCGCAGCCGCCGAATCCTTTGCCGGCGAGCGCGAGCGCCACACGCTCGAAACCCTGCTCGCCAGCCCCCTCTCCGACCGCGCCATCCTCACCGGCAAGATCATGGCGGCCGCGCTCTTTGGCTGGCTCAACTCCGTGGCCGTCCAAGTGCTCGGCCTGATCACCGTCAATCTAGTCCACGCCGCCGATGGCTTTCTCGTCTACACGCCGGCGCTGGGGGTTGGCAGCCTCACCTTGGGGCTGCTCGCCGCGGCGCTCACCGCCTGCATTGGCGTGCTCGTCTCACTGCGTGTCACCACCGTGCGCCAAGCCCAGTTGACCCTCACCCTGCTCATCGTCGCCCTCGGCTTCGTGATCGCCGCCGTGGGCGCGGTCGGCCTCCATTTTCTGCCCGACGGCTACCAAGATCGCTTGGCCGCGGGGCTGTCCGCCCCCTCTGTCACGGCATTGCTCGCCGTGCTGGCGCTCGGCCTGCTCCTGGCCGACGCCATACTCTATTTCACCGTGACCTGCTGCTTCCGCCGCACCCAGTTGTTGGCCGAGTAGACACGCACCGCCCAGCCGGTCAAGAGGCCTGCGTCCGGTCAACCTAGGCCGGATGTTGACATCCCCGCGCGAAAACGGAATAATAGACCCAGCAGCGTACCAGCCATCTTATCCAACGCGCTCTCCGTGCCCGCCGGTGCGGAGACGCACGTCCCATCCCCTAGAGAGTGATCCATCTGCATGAATGTACTGGTCACGGGCGGCAGCGGGCGCATTGGGCGCTTCGTGGTGGCTGAACTCGCCGAGGCGGGCCACACAGTCGTCAACGCCGACCTGTCACCCGCCCCCAACGCGCCCGGTCACTTTCTGCGCGTGGACCTGACCGAAGCGGGCGACGTCTATCAAGCGATCGCCTTGGCCCAGGCCGAGGCCGTGATCCACCTCGGCGCATGGGCCAACGCCGGCATCGTGCCCGACACCCGCACCTATGGCGACAACGTGCGCGGCACATTTAACGTCTTTCAGGCCTGCGCCGAGATGGGCGTCAAACGCATTGTCTCGGCCTCCAGCGCCCAGGTCTATGGCTTTGCCAAGGCCGCGCCGCTCTATGCGCCCGTGGACGAAGACCACCCTGTCCGCCCGGTCAACAGCTATGCCCTCGCCAAAGTCGCGGGCGAGCAGGCTGCCGCCTACTTCGCCGCCAACTTTGGCCTGACGATCCTCTCCTTCCGGTTTATGGGCGTGCGCGCCCCGCAGGAGATCGCCGCCGAGCTCGAGGCCATGGCGGCCAACCCCGCCAGCGGAAGCTGGCTGCTGTGGACACGCACCGACGCGCGCGACGCCGCCATCGCCTGCCGCCAGGCCATCGAGGCGACCGCGCCGCCCTCCGGCCCCTATAACATCACCGGCGCCGAGGTCGTGCTCGACCGGCCCAGCGCCGATCTCGTCGCCGCCCATTTCGGAGCAGCTACCGAAGTGCGCGCCGAGCTACAGGGGCATGCCTCCCCCTTAAGCTGCGCCCGCGCCGCAGCCGCCTTTGGCTACCGGCCCCGCTATGTCTGGAACCAACGCCAACAACACCCCCTCCCGGCGAACGCCTAGCGCCCCGCCGTAACTACCTTAAGGAACCACCCACTTAAGGAATCATCGATCTGAGGAATCACAAAGAGAGGATTGAGTCTCCCATGAAGATCGCCGACGTCACCGTGCAGAGCTTTCGCTACATCTCCAAGACCGTGCGTGACTCCGAAGGTCACGGCCACCCCGGCCCGGAGCATGAAGCGACCCAGTCTCTGGTCACGATCCACACCGACGAAGGCGTGGTGGGCCGCTGCTTCGGCCACATCGCCAAGCCCACGCTGGAAAATCTGGTCAAGCCGATTCTCGTCGGCGAAGACCCTTTCTATCGCGAGAAGATCTGGCGCGCCCTCAACGAGCGGCAGCGCCTCAACCTCGCCAGCCTGGTCGACCGCGTGCTGACGGTCGTCGACCTGGCCTTGTGGGACCTGGCGGGCCAGGCCCTAGGCCAGCCGGTGCACAAGCTCCTGGGGGCATCGCGCGACAAGGTCCCCGCCTACGCCAGCACCATGTGCGGCGACGACCTGGAAGGCGGCTTGGCAACGCCGGAGGACTATGCCAATTTTGCGCTGTGGTGTCGTGAACGCGGCTACCCAGCCTTCAAGCTCCACACCTGGCAGCCTCCCTACGCGGGCGCGCCCAACGCCAAGCGCGACATCCAGGCCTGCGCCGCCGTGCGCGAAGCCGTGGGGCCGGATGTGCCGCTGATGCTTGACCCCTTCCACTACTACAGCCGTGAAGAGGCGCTCTACCTGGCGCGCGAGCTGGAAAAGCTCGACTATTACTGGATGGAAGAACCCATGGACGAGCACAGCATGTCCTCCTATATCTGGCTGTGCCAAAATACCCTGCTGCCGATCTGTGGGCCGGAGACTGCCGAAGGCAAGATGTACACCCGCGCCGAGTGGATCAAACACGGCGCGTGTGACATCGTGCGCGGCGGCGTAGGCGACGTAGGCGGCATCACGCCGCTGATGAAGATCGCCCACCTGGCCGAATCGTTTGGCATGCGCATGGAGGTTCACGGCGGCGGCGTAGGCAACCTGCATGTGCTTTGCGCCATGCCCACCCCCGGCGAGTTCTACGAGCGCGGGCTGCTCCATCCCTTTATCGATTTCGACGAGATCCCGCCCTGGCTCAACAAGCCCATCGACCCCATGGACGACCAAGGCTTTGTCCATATCTCGCAGGAACCGGGGCTGGGCATGGACATCAACATGGACTATATTCGCGACCACCTCGTCGTCGACTAGTTTGTACGGCTAGTTTGTACGGCTAGTTTGTACGGCGGGCACTCTACCATGGCTGCGAGGGGGCATTGCCCGTCCTCTCGCAGCCGCCCAAGGAACGGTATGCACCACGACGACCTGCACAACCACACCACACCCGCGCCGCGGCGTGGGGCCAGCTTCTTTCAGGAACCCCATGTCGCCGGCTTCACCCATCGCGCCTTTACCAAGGCCATGGGCTATGACGAGACCGACATGGCGCGCCCCTTGATCGGCATCTGCAACACCTACAGCGAGCTAAACAACTGCAACGCCCATCTGCGCGAGCTGGGCGAAGCGGTCAAGCGCGGCGTCTGGCAGGCCGGCGGCTTCCCCTTGGAGTTCCCGACGATCTCGCTGGGCGAGATCTACCTCAACCCGTCCTCCATGCTGTGGCGCAACCTCGCCGCCATGGACACCGAGGAGATGATCCGCGGCCAGCCGCTGGATGGCGTGGTGCTGCTCGTCAACTGTGACAAGACCACCCCCGCCGCGCTCATGGGCGCGTGCAGCGCCGATGTGCCCACGATTGCCCTGTCGGGCGGCCCGGCGCTCAACGGCCACTTCCGCGGCGAAATCCTGGGCGCATGCACCGACTGCCGGCGCATGACCGCCGAATACACGGCGGGCACGCTCTCCGCCGAAACCTACCGGCTGGCCGAAGACAACGTCTTCCGCAGCCGCGGCCACTGCATGGTCATGGGCACGGCCTCCACCATGAACTCGCTGCTCGAGGCCTTGGGCATCGGCCTGCCCGGCACGGGCGCGACGCCTGCCGTGGACAGCCGCCGCATCCGCCTGGCCGAAGAGACGGGCCGCGCCATTGTGGACCTGGCGCGGCGCGGGCTGCGCCCCTCGCAGATCCTCACACGCCAGGCCTTTGAAAACGCCATCACCCTGCTCTGCGCCGTGGGCGGCAGCACCAATGCTGTCGTCCACCTCCCGGCCATCGCCGGGCGGCTGGACATCGATCTGCCGCTGGAGCTGTTCGACGCCATCAGCCGGCGCACGCCGCTGATCGCCAACCTGCGGCCCAGCGGCAGCTACCAGATGGAAGACCTCTACTATGCAGGCGGCATCCCGGCCATCTTGCGCGAGCTGCTGCCGCTGCTGCACGGCGATGCGCTGACCGTGACCGGGCGCACCCTGGCCGAAAACGTAGCCGCCGCCGAGGTCCAAGACCGGGGGATCATTCGCTCGCTCGACGATCCCTTCCAGCCGGAGGGCGGCCTGTCGATCCTGCGCGGCAACCTCGCCCCCGATGGTGCGGTGATCAAACATGCCGCCGCCACCCCCGCGCTCATGCAGCATCGCGGCCGCGCCGTGGTCTTCAAAGGCATGGACGACCTGCGCGCCCGGCTCAATGCGCCCGATCTCGATGTGACCCCCGACAGCGTGCTGGTGCTGCAAAACGTGGGGCCGGTGGGCGGGCCGGGCATGCCCGAAGTCGGCAATCTGCCCATCCCGCAAAAGCTGCTGCAGCAGGGGGTGCGCGATATGGTGCGCATCTCCGACGGGCGTATGAGCGGCACGGCCTACGGCACGATCGTGCTGCACGTCGCGCCCGAAAGCGCCGTCGGCGGCCCGCTGGCCCTGGTGCAGGATGGCGACGAGATCGAGTTGGATGTGCCCAAACGGCGCTTGTATCTGCATGTGGACGACGCCGAACTGGCGCGCCGCCGCGCCGCCTGGCAGCCGCCCGCCCCTGCCTATCGCCGCGGCTATGGGCAGCTTTATCTGCAGCAGGTCAACCAAGCGCCGCAGGGCGTCGACTTCGACTTCCTGCGCGGCTGCGACCCGGTGACCGTCACCCTCCAGCCCAAGTTCTAGCCCATGGACCTGGCCGCCGACCGCCTGACCGAGACGCCCTGGCATCT
Organism: Chloroflexota bacterium; assembly: GCA_003577365.1. Classification (GTDB taxonomy): domain Bacteria; phylum Chloroflexota; class Anaerolineae; order Caldilineales; family Caldilineaceae; genus QEUY01. The sequence continues at coordinate 11,465 of QEUY01000025.1, forward strand.
GTTGTGCCGGTATGCGCGGCCGGTCGCCCAGGCCGCGCTGGGCGACCGGGTGACGCTCGCCGGGTTGCGCCTGCACGTGCCGGGGCCGCGCCTCATCCGCCTGTCGGTGGCCGCGGGCAACGTGCGCTTTCAACGGCTGTGCGACCTGGCCGTGCAGCCCGGCGCCACCGTAGTGGACGTGGGGGCCAATATCGGCTATAACACGCTCTACGCCGCCCGCCGTGTCGGCCGGCAGGGCCGGGTCTATGCCGTGGAACCGGCTCAGGACAACTTGGCTGTGCTCTACGCCAACCTGCTCGCCAACACCGCGGGCCAGGGGCTAGACAATGGGCTAGCCGATGTGGTGGTGCTGCCCTTTGCTGCCGGGCGCACGCACGAAGTCCGCGACTTCTATCTGCGCGGGGACACCAGCGCAGTCAACAGTTTCTATCCGGAAAGTTTCTACGCCGAGGTGACCGCCGCCATCCAGGTTGCCGTCGCCCCGCTCGACGACCTCATCCCCGGCCGACCTGACCTGGTCAAGATCGACGTCGAGGGCGCGGAGCTAGAAGTTCTGGGCGGCATGGAGCGCATCCTGCAAGCGCCCCAGGTGCGGCTGGTCGTGGAGTGGCATCCGCTGCTGCAAGAGAGCGCCGGCCACGCGCCCGATGCGCTGCCCCATGAACTGCTCGGTTGGGGCTTTCGCCTCTACCGGCTGCGCGGGCTTGGTCTCCAGCAGCTAGAGGCCGACGACATTACGGCGCTGCTCCCCTCGCTGCGGCGAGCCAAGCGCCCCGAAGACCTGCTGGCCGCCCGTTGAGCGGCCCACGCGAAAGGATTGCCGACCCATGAAAACTGTGACCATGCTGGACGGCCAGCCGCTGCCCGTGCTCGGCCTGGGAACCTGGGGCTATGGCGGCGGCAACACCGCCGACTACAGCCGCGACGCCGAGTCAATTGCCACGCTGCGCCGCCTGATCGAGATGGGCTATACGCATCTCGACACCGCCGAATCCTACGGCAAAAACCACTGCGAAGAGGTGGTCGGCCAGGCGATCAAAGCGTTTGACCGCAGCCAAGTCTTTATCACGACCAAGGTCTCACCCGAACACCTGCGCTATGCCGATGTCCACAAAGCCATTGAAGGCAGCCTGCGCCGCCTCGACACCGATTATGTCGACCTCTATCTGATCCACTGGCCCAACCGTGAGATTCCCTTGGAAGAATGAACTGGTGGCGGATGACCGCGTCAAGCGTGTCGGCGTCAGCAACTTCGACGTGCCCCTGCTGCGGCGCTCGATGGAACTCTGCGCCACGCCGGTCATCACCAACCAGGTGCATTACAACCTGCTGCACCGCGAGCCCGAGACCAACGGCATGCTCGACTTCTGCCAGCGCGAGGGCGTGATCCTAACGGCCTATTCGCCGCTCAAAAATGACGTGCTCACCCATCCGGTCGTCGCCCGCATCGCCGCGCACCACGGCGTGACCCCGGCCCAGATCGCCATCAACTGGCTGGTGCGCCAACCCTACGTCATCACCATCCCCAAGTCGAGCGACATCGAACACGCCCAGGAGAACCTCGACGCGCTCCAGGTCAACCTGAGCGATGATGATGTCGCCCAGCTCAACCGCATCGGTTAAGACGCACTAGACCGCATCGACCAAGGCATCGCACAAGGACTGATCGACCATGCGCCCACTGCGCTTTGCCATCCTCGGAGCCGGTTTCTGGTCACGCTTCCAGCTTGCCGGCTGGCGCGAGCTGGACGGCGCGACCTGCGTCGCCGTCTATAACCGCACGCGCAGCAAGGCCGAAGCCCTGGCGCGCGAGTTTGGCGTGCCCACGGTCTATGACGACGCCGACGCCCTGTTTGACCGCGAAACGCTCGACTTTGTGGACATCATCACCGGCGTCGACAGTCACAGCCACTTTGTCCACATGGCGGCGCAGCGCGGCCTGCCTGTCATCTGCCAAAAACCCATGGCCCCCGACCTCGCTGCCGCCGAGCAGATGGTCGCCGCCTGTCAAGCCGCAGGCGTGCCCTTCTTGATCCATGAGAACTGGCGCTGGCAGACGCCGATCCGCGCCTTCAAGGCGGCGCTGCAGAGCGGGCGCATCGGCACGCCCTTCCGCGCCCGCATCCACTACTGCTCCAGCTTCCCGGTCTTCGCCAACCAGCCTTTTCTGGCCGGCCTAGACCAGTTTATCCTGGCCGACATGGGGTCGCACCTGTTCGACGCGGCGCGCTTCCTCTTTGGCGAAGCGTTGCGGCTCTACTGTCAGACGCGCCATGTCTACCGCGACCTCAAACAGGCCGCCGTGCGCGGCGAAGACACCGCCACGGCCATGCTCACTATGCAGGATGGGCTGACACTCACCGTCGAGATGAGCTATGCCAGCCGCACCGAGATCGAACGCTTTCCTGAAACCTATATGTATGTTGAGGGGTCAGAGGGCTTTCTCGAACTGGGGCCGGACTTCCACCTGCGCGAAACGACCGCCGACGGAACCTGCATCCGCCGCGTACCGCCGCCGCATTACGCCTGGGCAGACCCGGCCTATGACGTAGTCCATTCGAGCATCGTGGCCTGCAACGCCAATCTCCTGGCCGCGCTGCGCGGCGACCACCCCGCCGAGACCACCGGCACAGACAATCTCAAGACAATGCGGCTGGTCTTCGGCAGCTATACCTCCGCCGCAACCGGCCAAGCCATCACCCCGTAAACGCAACTACCACGATACTGACATGCCAACGAGAGGAACCATCATGGGCCAGCTAGACGGCAAGATCGCCATCATCACCGGCGCAGGCACAGGCATCGGCAAGGGTATCGCCCGCGCCTTTGCGCGTGAAGGCGCAGACCTGGTGCTCGCCTCGCGCAACCAGGCCAATCTGGAAGAGACCGCGCAGGAGATCGCCCAATATCAGCACCGCGTGCGCGTCATCCCCACCGACGTGACCGACGAAGCCGCGGTCATTGCCCTTTTTAAACAGGCGATGGCCGAGTTTGGCCGCCTCGACATCCTGATCAACAACTCCGGCACCTTCGACGGCGGCCCCTTCGAAGAGCTGTCGTTGGCGACCTGGCAGAAGGTGGTCAACGTCAACCTCACCGGCCCCTTCCTCTGCGCGCGCGAGGCCATGAAGATCATGAAGCGCCAGGGCGGCGGGCGCATCATCAACATCGGCAGCATCTCGGCCCAAATGTGCCGGCCCAACGCCGCGCCCTACAACACCACCAAGCATGCCCTGGTCGGGCTGACCAAATCGATCGCGTTGGAGGGCCGTGACTACAACGTGGTCGCCAGCGTGCTCCATCCCGGCAACGTGCTGACCGAGCGCCGCGCCGCCAGCAGCGCCGCCCAAGACGCCGAGCCGATGATGACCGTGGATGAACTGGCCTTGACCGCCGTCACCATGGCCGCGCTGCCGCTGCATGTCAACGTGCTGGAAAGCATCGTCCTGCCCACGCAGCAGAAATACCTGGGCCGCGGCTGATCAGGAGGCAGGAGGCAGTAGGAAGTAGAGGCAGAAGATTTCACCGCAAAGTCGCAGAGAGCGCAAAGTTCAGAGAAAGAAAGGGGGTAGGCAGTGGGGCTGTCACCCGCCAGAAGCGGCACTGCCCATCTGCCCACTCCCTCTCTTCTCTGGCCTTGGCGTGCTTTGCGACCTTTGCGGTTAATCTTTGCGGTTAATCTACTAGACGCAGCGCATAGCGCGCCGCCGCTTCCCCGGCGCGGCAGGCGCGCACCGCCGCGGGCAGCGCCTCCAAAATATCCTGCGCGGTCATTCCGTCTTGGCCCAGGCGCGCCGCGGCCAGGTCCCCGGCCAGCCCATGTACAAAGACCCCCTGGCGCACCGCATCGTCCAAGGGTAGCCCCAGCCCGGCCATGGCCGTGATCGTCCCTGTCAGCACATCGCCTGACCCGGCGGTCGCCATGCCGGCGTTGCCGCTGAGGTTGATATAGATGCGCCCGTCCGGATAACCGATCAGCGAATGCGCGCCCTTCAGCACGACGATGGCATTGAGATCGCGCGCTGCGCGGCGCAGCACCGCCACCCGATCCCGCTCGATCTCGGCAGCGGCCAGCCCGGTCAGCCGCGCCATCTCGCCCGTGTGCGGCGTGAGGATCGTCGGGCCGCGGCGGGAGCGCACCACCTCTAGGTCGTGACTTACCGCGGTCAGCCCGTCGCCGTCCAGCAGCAGCGGCTTGTCGCAGTCGCGCGCCAGATCGCGCATCAGCCGTTGCGTCTCCTCGTCCAGCGACGTGCCCGGCCCCGCCACCACAAAATCCATCTTGTCGATCACCCGCAGCAACCCGTCTAAATTGGCATGCGCCAGCGCACCGCCCGCCGTCTCCGTCTGCGGCAGATAGACGATCTCGCCGGCGCGCGTCGCAATGCGCGGCACCAGGCTGGCCGGCGCGGCCAGCCGCCCATAGCCGCCGCCCGCCTTCATAAACGCCAGGCTGCTGAAATAGGGCGCGCCGTAATAGGCCGCGGCCCCCG
>QEUY01000987.1 GCA_003577365.1 Chloroflexota bacterium
AAGATCAGCCCGTTGGCCCCCGGTTCGACCACGCTGCGGTTGCCCGGAATATCCGACGCCACCACCGGCAGCCCGCAGGCCATGGCTTCGAGTAGCGCCTTGGGATGGCCTTCGCTGTAGGAGGGCAGCACAAAGGCGTTGGCGGCGCGCAGCAGTTCGGGCAGTTGGTCGTGGCTGACCGTGCCGTGAAAATGCGCGTCTACGCCCAGCCGCTGCGCCTCTTGGGCCAGCGTGTCGCGCAGCGGCCCGTCGCCGATAAAGGCCAGGCGGAGCGGGATGGCGGCTTGCAGCCGGTGCGCCGCGGCAAGCAGCGACTGCGGGTTTTTCTCTGGCGAGAGGCGTCCCAAAAAGGCGACCGTGGGCGGGCCGTCCGGCAACCGCGCCGCCGGGTAGAACTGGCGCAAGTTGACGCCGTTGGGGATCAGATGGACGCGGTCCGCGGGCATAAAGCGCTGCACATAGGCGGCGATCGGCGCGGTGGTGACGATGACCGCGTCGGCGCGGCGCAGGGTCAACTGCTCCAGCAGCGTGTAATAGACGGCGCGCGCCGTGTGGCCGCTCTGCCGCGCCAGGTCGGCGTAGTGATAGCCATAGGTGGCGACGATCGGGATACGCCAGCGGCGTTTGGCTTGCCAGGCCGGGACAATGCCCGTGGCCTGAAAGACGCGGCGGCGGGCATTGGGCAGCAGGGTAAACTGCGGCATGCCTTGCAGCGCGGAAAAGCCGCCGGCCTGCTCGTCGCCGTAGGAGAGATAATAGAGCGTGTCGAAGGCTTGGGCGTAGACGGGCAGATAGCTGGACACCAGGCGGGCCAACTGCCCAGTGCGCTGGAGCGCCGTCAGGCTGCCGCCCAAGGGCGGAAAGAGCGCTAGATTCATCGTGGCGTTTCACCTGGCCTGCGGACAAAAAGCCCCCAATAGGACGTGGCAAACAGGTTGGGATCCTTGTGCGCCCAAGCTGCATAGAGAGGGCCGCGCCGCCACCAAGCCTGCGGATAGTAGGCAAACTCGGCGGCAATCTCCCAGCCTGCCGGCAGCCACCTGCGGATGACGGCGCAGGTTTCATCAAAGTTGGGCAGCCAGCGGTGGCGGTTGCGCGGCTCCAAACTATATTCCTTCGAGATTACACGGCCGCGTGCGAATTTGATCCGGTAGCCCAAGGCATAGACATTGGGCAGGCTGATGATCACCGAGCGCTGTGCAACTCGGAACAGCTCGCCAAAGACCTGGCGCATCGGCTCGACATGCTCTAGCACATCCGTGCAAACCGCGGTCTGAAAAGAGCCGTCACGGAACGGCAAGAAGGCGTGATCCAGGTTGAGACGTACGTCCGGTTTGCCCGCAATGTCACACCCCACATAATCGGTGACATGTTCGCGCAGCAGCGCATCCCCGCACCCAACATCCAGAACACGGCCACGCAGGTGATCGGCAAAGTTGTGTGCGATAAAGCGCGCTCGCCCTCTGCGGTCAAGAAATGTCCCTTCAAGTGTCCTGAACATGCGGCTCATCCAGTCTTTTCGTACGATTGGGCAGGACGCGGTCTGTACCCCGCTCCGGCGGTCACTATACTATAAGCCCCCTGTCGAGCCGAATCTGTTCTCGCATGCACAGCCCGTGGCCCTGCCGTTCGTGTCATGCCCGGCCCCGCACCGCTTGATAGAAGGCGAGATGCTGGTCGACGACGCCGGCCGCGGCAAAACGGTCGGCGACAAAGATGCGCGCGCCCTGGGCCAAGCGCGCCCGGTGTGCTTCATCCTGCAGCAAGGTGGTGATGGCCGCGGCCAGCGCCTTTGGGCGTCAACAGCCCGTTGACCTCGTGCGCCACGATCTCCGGCGTGCCCCCCACAGCGGTGGCGACCACCGGCGTGCCCAGGCTGAGCGCCTCCAGCGCCACGCGGCTGAGCGGTTCGGGCCAGACCGACGGCACGACCACCAGGTGGGCCAGCGCCGCCAGTTGGAGGAAGTCGGCGTTGGGGATTCTGCCCAGCACATGCAGATAGGGCGTGTTTGCACCGGCCAAGTCGCTGCCGCCGGCAAAGACGAACTGTGCCGCGGGCACTTGCCGGATCACCTGGTGGGCGGCGGCGACCAGGTCAGCCGTCCCCTTGCCAGGGGAGAACTTGCCGCCATAGAGGACGATGGGGCCGTCGCCCAGGCCATAGCGGCGGCGCAGCGCCGTTGCGTCCGTCGCGCCGTCTAACGCGGCTGCCGTGGGGCTGGGCGGGATATTATAGATGACGCGCGCGGCGCGGCCCAGGGGGATCCCAGCCTCGGCGTAGAGCCGCTGCATCCCGCGGCTGACCGGGATGACGCCGTCGACGCGGCGCAGCACCCACTGGCGCAGCCGCAGGTCGAGACGCAGATAGGCCGCGGTCAGCCGCGCCTTGAGCCAGGACAGCGGCGTGCGCGCGTGGATATAATCCGCAATGTGCGCTTCGCGGCACAGCTCCCACAGCGGCCCATGCCCGCAGCCCGCGGGCACATGGTCGTAGACCATAAAACAGCGGCCAAAGGGACAGGCCAAGAGCGTGTCGCGTACAGTTACCAGCACGGGCCGGCGCAGCAGCCGCCCGGCCAGCCAGCTTCCCGGCAGGCTGTATTTGTTCTGGGCATGGAGGACATCGGCCCCAAAGCGCCCGGCATAGAATGTGATCGCCAGCGCCGACCAGAGATAGAACCAGGGGCTGGCGAGCCAGCGCAGCGGCAGCGTGCGCCGCCCGGCCAGGCGCGCCGGAAAGGGAAAGCGCACGACCTCGACGCCGTCGAGCGTCTCGCGGCCGGCAGCGCCGTAGTTGGGGGTGATGACCTGCACGGCATGGCCGCGGGCGACCAAGGCGCGCGCCAGTTCCAGCCCGCTCAACTCGGCGCCGCCGGGGGCAAAGGGGGGGAAATACTCGTTGATCAGGACGATGCGCATCGCGCGAGCACCTCCTGATAGCAGGCCAGGGTCTGCTGCGTAGTGCGCTCCCAGCGAAAGAAACGGTCGATGCGCGGCGGCCCTGCCGCGGCCAAGCGTTGGGCCAGCGCCGGTTCCTGCAGCACGCGCAGCATGGCCGCGGCCAGCGCATCGATATCGCCGGGGGGGACCAACAGCCCGCTGATGCCGTCTTCGACCAGTTCGGGCAGCGACCCGGCTGCGCTCGCCACCACCGGCACGCCGCAAGCCATGGCTTCGCCCACGGCCAGCCCAAAGCCCTCCATGGTCGAGGCGCTGACCAGCAGGCCGGCGCGGGCGTAATAGGCCAGCTTGGCAGCCTCGTCGACGCGCCCTGCGAAGGTCACCGCCGAGGCGATGCCCAACTGCCCCGCCAGGGCGCACAGAGCAGTTTCTTCCGGCCCGCCGCCCAAGAGGACCAGCCGCGCCGCGGGGAGGGCGGCGGCAACC
>QEUY01000988.1 GCA_003577365.1 Chloroflexota bacterium
GGGCGGTTCGAGGTCGCTTCGCTGCCGCAGCGCGCACGCGGCACACGCATCGCGCTGCATGTGCCGCTGCCCCACGGCCCGCACGGCGCAGCAGGCTGTGGGGCAGCGGGCCGCGCCTAGCTCGTTTTCACCCTGAGCCGCCCTGCGGCCAAAGGAGGTCTCCGATGAGCACGGACCAAATTCGCGTCTTCTTGGTAGAAGATGACTGGGCCTGGATCGGGATGGTACGCGAGGCGCTGGCGGCAGACCCGACCTATCAATTTCTCGGCCATCTGCCCTCGCGCGCCGCCCTCGACGAGTTTTTGGCCGCGCACCAGCCGGACCTGGCGATCGTAGACCTGGGGTTGAGCCGTCCCGGCGCCGGGTTGGACGTGGGCTTGGAGCGCTTCAGCGAAGCAGAGGGACTCCCCGTGATCGACCAAATCAGCGTCCGCTGCTCGGAAACGGTGGTGGTGGCGCTGTCGGGTTACTTTCTGTCGCATCCCTATCTGGTATGGGAGGTGATGAATCGCGGCGCGGTGCCGATCGTCAAGCAGGAGGGGCCGGTTGGGCCGGAGTGGGGCCACTGGCTGCGCGGCCAACTGCACGCCGCCTACTATGAATATTGGCGGCCCTCGCCGGCCATCGAACGGCTGCGCTATGGGCTGGAAGCGGCGCGGCCCGCCGAAGCGCTGCCGCTCACGCCGCGCCAGCTCGAAGTCGCCCGTCTCTATGCCGACGGCTGCAGCGTGGCGCAGATCGCCGCCTGTTTGTGCATCGACGAGGACACGGTGCGCGGCCATATTGCCAAGATTCATGGGCGGCTGCAGGTGCGCTATAGCTGGCAGATGACCGCGCGCATCAAACACCACTGGCAGGAGGTGCAGGAAGCCACGCGCCATCTCGACGGCCAATGCCCCCCGCCGCCTTAGGCGCGCCCGGCGACCCGCGGCCAAAGATCCGCGCGCAAACAAATAGACACAAATACACCCTACCTGCCGCGCCTCTCGCCGTGATAAGCTAGAGCCAGCGCCACAACAACCTTAAAAAGCCCTATCACCGTCTCGCCAATAGCCGACGGGGAAGCTCCCTACCGCAGCTTCCCCGTCGATGAGCAGTACGTCTCAGTCGGTGCGCCATCAGCGCAGTGTTCTGAAAGCGGGAGATGCGCTCACGTCACGAGCGCCGCTCCTGCGCTTGGCCTTGGGTAGGGGCCAGGCCAACCTCACCCGGCTCGGTGCTCGCCAAGCCCGGCTACGCCCTCAATCTTACTCGCTTGGGCGCGGCCGGGCAAGCCTCCAGCGTAAATAGAGGGAAAAGCCATGCCCGCCTCCGACAAGCTGCTCTATCACGCCCGCATCGCCTACACCCCGGTCGACCGCTACGCCGGCTGGGTCGACCCGGACGAGTTCTATGTTCTGCCGCACGCCGCGCGGCGCAGGCGGTCGCCGGCCAGGTCGAAGCGGTGGCGGCGGCGTTGGCGCAGGGAACGCCGTGGGGCGGCCTCTTTGCGCCTTGGGATGAGGCCAAGTTGGCCGCGCTCTATGACTGGCTGCAGGCCGAGGGGCAGGCCGAGGCGGCGCGGCGCTTTTTGGCGCGCTGGCCGCTTGCCGAGTGGCCGCAGCAGCCCGCCGACGTGCTGGCCGCGGCGCCCTACGGCTGGACGGCGGAGACGCTGGCCGAGGTGGCGGCGTGGACGCTGGCGCAGACGCTGGCCGCGGCGC
>QEUY01000989.1 GCA_003577365.1 Chloroflexota bacterium
GCTGCACATCACCAACACCGAAGGCTGCTATGGCTTCAACCTGGTCGGCGGCCAGGGGGCGTTTGTGCGGCCCGACGTGATGCAGCAGTTGATCGAGAATGACCCGGTGCATGAGTGGTTCCTGCCCAACCTGGAAAACGGCATCCCGGCCCATGCGCCCGCCAACTCGCGCGGGCGTGAATACACCGACGCCGTGGCGCAGTGGGGCGCGCTGCTGTTCGACCCGACCCAGCCGGTGGAGTTTGAAAAAGGTCTGCAAGACCTGGTCGACAACATCCAGGCCGTGTTGGATATGGAGCCGGCCTAGCCGGCCGCACCGGGTGGGCCGGGCGCGCTCGACCCACCCGGACACCGGACGGGAAGCTGAGGAGAGTTGTATGGCAACGATGGCAAACCGGATGGAGGGGGGGGCGCGCCGCGGGTGGTCGCCCGCCAAACGGCGTGAGAACCTCTATGGCTATCTCTTTCTCACGCCCTGGCTGCTGGGCTTCTTCGGCCTCTTTATTGGGCCGGGGCTGGCCTCGCTTTATTTGAGCTTGACTAAGTATGATGTCTTGAGCGCGCCAGAGTTTGTCGGCGCGGCCAACTATCTCAAGATGTTTACGGGCGATGACCTCTTCTGGCCGTCGCTGGTACGCACCTTCTATTTCGCCGGGGTGGGCGTGCCGCTGGGCGTCTTAGGGTCGATGTCACGGTCTATCGCACGCTGTTCTTCATGCCCTCGCTGGTGCCGCTGGTGGCGTCGGTAGTGTTGTGGAAGTGGCTGCTCAATACCGACTTCGGCATCGTCAACCAGGCGCTGCGCGACCTGGGGGTGCAGAACCCGCCGGGCTGGTTCAGCGACCGCGCCTGGGCCATCCCTTCGCTGATCTCGATGCGGCTGTGGGCCGGGATCGGCGGCACGCAGATGATCATCTTCTTGGCCGGGCTGCAGGGCATCCCCGAATCGCTCTATGACGCGGCCGCCATCGACGGGGCCAACGCCTGGCAGCGGATGCGCCATGTCACGATCCCGCTGCTGACGCCCACGATCTTCTTCAACACGGTGCTGGGCATCATCGGCGCGCTGCAGACCTTTGCCGCGGCCTTTGTCGCCACCGAGGGCGGCCCCGGCTTTGCCACCTGGTTCTTCAGCCTGCACATCTGGAAACATGCCTTTGACTACTGGAACATGGGCTATGCGGCGGCGCTGGCCTGGTTCTTTGCGATCATCATCGTGGGGCTGACCATCTTCCAGATGACGCTGTCCAAACGCTGGGTGTTCTACTATGGAGAGTAAGCGGAGAGTATGGATCGCAGGGAGTAAGCGCCAATGACCACCACCTCCAGCGCCGCGCCCGCACCGGCCACGGCCATCGACCATGCCTATTCGCAGGCGCGCCGCCGCCAGCGTCTTTTGGGCAAGGCGGCCACCTATCTGCTGCTGACGCTGTCGGGGCTGATGTTTGCCTTCCCGCTCTATTGGACGGTCTCCAGTTCGCTGCAAACTTGGCAGGAGCTGCGCTCGTTTACGCCCCATCTGCTGCCGGAAGTGCCGCAGTGGCACAACTATGCGACGGTCTTTCGGACGGTGCCCTTTGCGCGCTGGATGGCGAACAGCTTTCTGATCGTGGCGATCACGATCCCCGGCACGATCATCACGGCGACGATGACCGCCTATGCCTTTGCCCGCTTCAACTTCGTGGGTAAGAACGTCTGGTTTATCCTGATGCTGGGCACGATGATGATCCCGGCGACGGTGACGTTGATCCCGCAGTATCTGCTCTTCTTCAAGCTCAAGCTGATCAACACCTATATCCCCCTGACCATCGGCTCATGGCTGGGCGGCGGTGCGTTTATGGTCTTTCTGCTGCGCCAGTTTATCCTGAGTATCCCGCGCGACCTCGACGAGGCGGCGACGATCGACGGGGCCGGCCCGCTGCGCATCCTGTGGAGCGTGATCGTGCCGTTGATGAAGCCGGCGCTGACGACGGTGGCGATCCTCCAGTTTCTCAACGACTGGAACGATTTCTTTGGCCCCTTTATCTATCTCAACCGCCAAAACTTGTTCACGGCCGCGGTGGGGCTGCGCTTCTTCCAATATCTGCCGCTGGAGACGCAGGACCCGCGCGACCATCTGCTGATGGCCGCGGCCGCGATCATGACTATCCCCGTGCTGACGTTGTTTGCGCTGGCGCAGCGTTACTTTATTTCGGGGGTGGTGCTGTCGGGGTTGAAGGTGTAATCTGCGCCATGCGCGCCAGCAGCCGCTGCGC
>QEUY01000990.1 GCA_003577365.1 Chloroflexota bacterium
TTACCGACCGGTCGGTAAGTACGTGGATCGTGCAGATGGAGAGGGAACATGCAAAGACGAATAATGCTGGTGCTTTTCTTTGGGGTGTTGATGGCCGCGCTAGACGTTGCTATCGTCGGGCCGGCCCTCCCGGCCATCCAGGCTGCCTTCCAGGTCAGCGACCGGCTCCTGCCCTGGCTTTTTACGATCTATGTCTTGACTAACTTGGTCGGAACGCCTCTGATGGCAAAGCTGTCGGACCGCCTGGGGCGGCGCAGCGCCTATCTGGCCGCAGTCGGTCTGTTTGCGCTTGGCTCGCTGGTGGTCGTGCTGTCGCCCAGCTTTGGCGTCATGCTGGTGGGCCGCGCCATCCAGGGCTTTGGCGCGGGCGGCATCTTCCCGGTGGCGTCGGCTGTGATCGGCGACACATTTCCCGCCGACCAGCGTGGGCGCGCCCTGGGGCTGATCGGCGCGGTCTGGGGGCTGGCCTTTATCATCGGCCCTATCTTGGGCGGGCTGCTGCTTTTGCTCAGTTGGCATTGGCTGTTTATCATCAATATCCCGATCGCGCTGGCCGTGATCGCCGCCGGCGCGGCCATCTTGCCTGCCACACGGCCCGCCGCGCCGCAGGTCTTCGACTGGCGCGGCATGGCGGCGCTGGCCGTGCTGCTCACATCGCTGGCCTATGGCCTCAACCAGATCGACGCCGCTCATCTGGGGCAGAGCTTGGCCTCGCCCGGCGTCTGGCCCTTCCTGGCGCTGGGCTTGGCCTTGATCCCGTTGCTGGCGGTCGTCGAACGCCGCGCTGCCGACCCCATCATCCAGCCGCAGCTTTTTGCGTCCCGCCAGCTACGGCTTGCCAATGCGCTCTCTTTTGGCGCGGGTATGGGCGAAGTCGGCGTGCTCTTTCTGCCGGCGCTGGCGGTGGCCTCGTTCACCGTGAGCGAAGCGCGCGCCAGCTTTATGGTGCTGCCCCTGGTGATCGCGCTGGCACTGGGATCGCCGCTGGCCGGTCGTCTGCTCGATGCAGTCGGGTCACGGCTGATCATTCTGGCCGGGACAAGCTTGCTCGCCGCCGGGATGCTCACCCTGTGGCGAGTCTCCGGCACGCTGGTTGGCTTCTACGCAGGCAGCATCTTGATCGGCTTCGGGCTGTCGAGCCTCCTCGGTGCGCCCCTGCGCTACATCATGATCAACGAGACGCCCGCCGAGAACCGCGCCGCGTCGCAGGCGCTGTTGACGATCTTTACCAGCGTGGGCCAACTGGTCAGCGCGGCGCTGATCGGCGCGGTCGCGGCCAGCGCCGGGGGCCGCGTGGCGGGCTATACCCAAGCCTATCTGGCGATTGGCCTGCTGGCACTGCTGCTGGTCGCGCTCGCCGCCCGTCTCAAAGGACACACAGCAGAGCTTGCCACCCTTCAGCCGCAAGCGGAACGGGTGACCGCGCCCTAGCCTGGTCGCCATACGTTCGCCAACTATGCGCCAGTTCGTGCCTCCTCTGCGCCTGTGCGATAATGCAGGCGTCGCCCTTGCCCCGCGCGACACAACACAGGAAGGACAAAGGAGGATTCCCCATGAAAGTCGCCGTCGCCGGCCCCACCGGGGTTTTGGGACGCGCCCTGATCCCGCAGCTGCTGGCACAGGGTCACAGCGTGGTCGCCCTAGCGCGCGCACTCGACAAAGCCCGCGCCGTGCTGCCCGCCACCGCCGAGATCCGCCCCTT
>QEUY01000991.1 GCA_003577365.1 Chloroflexota bacterium
CGTCCGAAGCACCCGCCGCCTTGGAGGCGATTGGCAAGGCCGAGATGCTCTTACAGGAAGCCTTGGTCGACGTGCGCCGCGCCGTCGCCGCGCTGCGCAACGCAGCCGGCGATGAGCGCCCCCTGGCCGACAGCCTCGGCCATCTGGTGGAAGGCAGCCGCGCACCCGGCGGGCTGGAAGCGGGCTTTGTGTTGCAGGGCAGCCCGCGTCTACTCAACCCGCAGGCGGAACTCACGCTCTATCGCGTGGCGCAAGAGGGGTTGACCAATGTGCGCAAACATGCCCAAGCCTGCCATGTCGAGGTCACGCTCGCCTATGCGCCGGAGAGCGTCCAGCTGACGGTGGCCGACGACGGTCGCGGCATGGCTGCTGGCGGCGCGGAAGGGCGCGGCGGCTATGGGCTGCTCGGTCTGCAAGAACGTGTTCAGCTCCTGGGGGGCGCGCTGCAAGTCGACGCCGCGCCCGGCCAAGGGGTTCGACTCAAGGTGGAGTTGCCGGCATGAAGATCAAGATCCTGCTCGCCGATGACCAGGCGCTTTTCCGCGAAGGGCTGCGGCTGCTGCTTTCGACCCAACCTGATCTGGAAGTCGTGGGCGAAGCGCATAACGGCGAAGAGGCGCTGCGCCTGGCCGCCAGCTTGCAGCCACATGTCGTGTTGATGGACATGCGCATGCCGGTCCTGGACGGCGTCGAAGCCACGCGCCGCCTGGCCGAACGCCAACCGGCCTGCCGGGTGATCGTCCTGACGACCTTTGACGACGACGAACTGGTTTTCGACGGGCTGCGCGCCGGTGCGGTGGGCTATCTGCTCAAGGCCAGTTCGTCGGCGCGCTTGTTGGAGGCGATCCGCAGCGTGGCGCGTGGGGAGTCGATCTTGGAACCGGCGATCACGGCCAAGGTGGTAGCCGAGTTCGCGCGGCTGGCCAATCAGCGGCCGCGGCTGCCCCCCCTGGCCGAGCCGCTGTCGGAGCGCGAAACAGAGGTGCTGCGCCTGGTGGCGCGCGGCGCGACCAACCGCGAGATCGCGGCCGCGCTCACGCTGGCCGAAGGCACGGTGCGCAACCACCTGACCAACATCCTGGGCAAGCTCGGCGTGAGCGACCGCACGCAGGCCGCGGTCAAGGCCAAGGAGTGGGGGCTGGTCTAGTGCCCGCCGCGGGGTCAGCGGGGCGCGGCAAAGGGCAAGTCGCCGAGGTTGAGGATGCGCGCCGGGTCCCAACGCGTCTGCAGCCCGGCCATCAGGTCGCCGGCGCTGGGCGCATAGCCCCAAGGGTCGAGCGCGGCGCGCCAGGCTGGGGGCATCTGCATGGCCGCGGCATAGCCGTCCAAAGCGAGCGCAGGGCGGCGCACGGCATCGAGCCAGGCCGCGGCGGCTTCTGGGGTCTGCGCTGTGCAGGCGGCATAGGCCAGATGGTGGGCGACATCCCAAGACCAGGCGGCCTGGCCGCGCGCAGCCGCGGGCAACTGCGCCCAGTACGCCGGCATCCGGCCCGGCGGCAAGCCGATGCGCACGATCAGCGCGTCGCGGTGGGCGGCAAACAGGTTCAGCCATAGGTCTGTGGCCGGACTGCCACTGTCGCTGGCGGCGGGCGCGCCCGCGGCGGCCAGCGTGGCCTGCAGCGCGTCTACCTCCGCCGCCACATCTTCGGATGGCCCCTCGACGGTCCAGCGCAGCGCATAACCTCCGGCGTCGGGGCCAA
>QEUY01000992.1 GCA_003577365.1 Chloroflexota bacterium
GCCGAGTTCGCCGGGGAGCGCCGCCAGGTCTATCTGCTCAAGCCGCTGACCACGACCTTGATCCTGGCGGCGGCGCTGGCGCTGCCCGCTGCCGACCCCATCTACCGCCGCTTGGTGGTGGCGGGGTTGATCTTCTCGCTGGCCGGTGATATCTTCCTGATGCTGCCGCGCGATGCCTTTCTGCCCGGCATGGTCAGTTTCTTGGTGGCGCACCTGCTCTACATCGCCGCCTTCACGCGCCCGAACGGCTGGGCCTTGGCCCCGCTCGCGCTGGCGCTGCTGGCGCTCTTTGGGATCGGCTATAGCGCCCTGCTCTGGCCGAAGCTGGGTGCGCTGCGCTGGCCGGTGCTGGCCTATATCGCCGCCATCCTGGTCATGGCCTGGCAGGCCATCGGCCTTTGGCAGACGGCAGAGACGCCCGCCGCGGGCCGCGCCGCGCTCGGCGCGCTCAGCTTTGTCGCGTCGGATGCGTCGCTGGCCTGGAACCGCTTCCGGCGGCCCCTGCGGCTGGCCCCGCTGATGGTTCTGGGCACTTACTATCTGGCACAGGCATTGATCGCCTGGTCAGTGACCGGCTGATCCCCCTTGCACAGATTGCGTGATGGCTGACGGCGACCGGCTCCCCACCCGTCCGGTCGCCTGCTACACAAGCAAAGGAGACTCAAATGGAAACTGTCATGACCGGCTTTGTGCGCGCTGCCGCCTTGGACGACCTGCGCCGCCGCGGCTATCTCACTGCCCAACTCGGCGGGCAGCCTGTTGCCCTTTTCTATCACCAGGATCGCGTCTATGCCGTGGACAACCGCTGCCCGCACATGGGCTTTCCGCTCGACCGCGGCACGGTGCGCGACGGCATCCTCACCTGCCACTGGCATCACGCCCGCTTTGACCTGGAGAGCGGCGGCACCTTTGACCAGTGGGCCGACGACGTGCGCGCCTTCCCGGTCGAGGTGCGCGACGGCGAAATTTATGTCGACCCGTCGCCGCGCCGCGATCAGGCCGCGCATCAGCGCCAGCGGCTCCAGATCGGGCTGGAACGCGACCTCTCGCTGGTGATCGGCAAGGCCGTGCTGGCGCTGATGGATGCCGGCCCGGCAGGGCTAGAGGCCTTTCGCGATGGGCTGGCCTTTGGCACGCGCTACCGCGGCATGGGCTGGGGCCAAGGGCTGACCATGCATGTCTGTATGATGAACCTGCTGCCCACGCTCCGCGCCGAAGACCGCCCGCGCGCGCTCTACCACGGGCTGTCGGCGGTGGCGCGCGATACCGCGGGCCGCACCCCGCACTTTGGCGTGCCGCCCCTGCCCGGCGACAGCGGCGACCTGCCCACGCTCAAACGCTGGTTCCGCCAGTTCGTCGAGGTGCGCGACGCCGAGGGCGCAGAGCGCTGCATCGTCTCGGCCATCCGCGCCGGGGCCAACGACCGGCAGATGGCGGATATGCTCTTCGCCGCGGTCACCGACCACCGCTATATCGACATCGGCCACCCCGCCGACTTCACCAACAAGGCGTTTGAAGCCCTCGACATCGCCGGCTGGGACCTGGCTGAGCCGGTGCTGAGCAGTTTGGTCAACGGCTATGCCAACGCCAGCCGCATGGAGGAATCCAACGCCTGGCGCTACCCGGTCGATCTGATCGCGCTGTTGGACCAGGCCTTCGAGCAGTTGCCCGCTGCCGTGGCACAGGGCGAACAGCG
>QEUY01000993.1 GCA_003577365.1 Chloroflexota bacterium
GCTGGTGACGGCCACCTGGAGCGCCAAGGAGTCGGTGCTCAAGGCGCTGCGCTTGGGGCTGCGTGTGGACACGCGCACCGTGCAGTGTATGGTGCCGCCCACCCAGCCGCGCATGTGGTCGACATTTTCCATCGACATCTGTGGCGCAGTGCAGCCGGCGCACGCCGCGGCCGCGCACGCCGGCACAGTACACGCCGAACCAGCGCGTGCCGAGCTGCTGCCTGCCGGCATACCCCACGGCTTTACCGGCTGGTGGCGTGTGATGGATAACCGGCTGCGGCCCGGCACGCAGTTTGTGCTGACCCTGGTGGCGCAGGGGTGTACGCTGTAGACCTGCATCCATCCGTCAAAATCTAGCGACAAATCTATCGGCGGATAGACCAATCCGGGAGACAAACCCTTGGAACGCTATATCGACGACCTGCTGGCCCGGCGCAAGATCGCGGCGGGCACGGCCAAAGACGCCGAACGCCAACATCAAAAGGGGCGGCTTTCGGCGCGTGAACGCATCGACCTGCTCTTTGACCCCGACACCTTCAACGAGATCGACACCCTGGTCGTGCCGCGCTATGAGCAGTATATGGATGGCCGCAGCTCGCGCTATGGCGACGGCGTGATCACCGGCTACGGCCAGGTCAACGGGCGGCGCGTCTTTGCCGCGGCCCAAGACGCCGGCGTCATGGGCGGCTCGCTGGGCGAGATGCATGCCAACAAGATCGTCAAGGCGATGCAGATGGCGATCAAATATGGCTGCCCTTTTATCGCGCTCAACGATTCGGGCGGGGCGCGCATCCAAGAAGGCGTGGACAGCCTGGGCGGTTACGCGCGCATCTTCGACGCCAACTGCGAAGCGTCGGGCGTGATCCCGCAGATCTCGGTGATCTTGGGGCCGTGCGCCGGCGGCGCGGTCTATTCGCCCGCGCTGACAGACTTCGTCTTTATGACCGAAAACAGCTATATGTTTATCACCGGCCCCAACGTGGTCAAGGCCGTGATGCAAGAGGATGTGACGCTGGAAGAGTTGGGCGGCGGGCTGATCCACAGCACCGAAAGCGGCGTCAGCCACTTCTTGGCGCGCGACGACCAAGAGTGCCTGGCGCAGGTGCGGGCGCTGCTCTCCTATCTGCCCTCCAACAACCTGGACGACCCGCCCTATCTCACGCCGGTGGATGACCCCGACCGGCGCTGCCCGGAGCTGGAGCAGCTTGTGCCGCTGGACCCGCACAAGCCCTATGACGTGCGCCAGGTGATCGCCAGCATCGTGGACGACGGGCGCTTTTTCGAAGTGCATCAGCTCTGGGCCGAAAATATGGTTGTGGGCTTTGCCCGGCTCAACGGCTGGGTGGTCGGCCTGATCGCCAACCAGCCGATGGTGCTGGCGGGGACCATCGACATCAAGGCGTCGATCAAGGCCGCGCACTTTATTCGCATCTGCGACGCCTATAACATTCCGCTGGTCACACTGCAAGATGTGCCCGGCTTCTTGCCCGGCACCCATCAGGAGTACGGCGGCATCATCCGCAACGGGGCGCGCATGATCTACGCCTACAGCGAGGCGACCGTGCCCAAGCTGATGGTGATCCTGCGCAAGAGCTATGGCGGGGCCTATTGCGTGATGAGCAGCAAAGGGCTGCGCGGCGATCTGCTCTATGCCTGGCCCAACGCCGAGATCGCGGTGATGGGCGC
>QEUY01000994.1 GCA_003577365.1 Chloroflexota bacterium
GATTACATGAGGAGCTTGCGCTCTTGTTCAGCGAACGGCCTGCGCCGTGGTTACCTGAACAGCACCTTCGTCAAGTCAACAAGGGACACGGTCGGCTGGAAACGCGCCACCTGCGCATTAGCTACGAACTCAACGAGTACCTGATGCCCCACTGGCCTGCCGTAGCGCAAGTCTTCCAGGTGGAGCGCCGCGTCCGCCGCCGCCAGCGCATCACAACCGAATTGAGCTACGGTCTGACCAGTTTGCCCGCAGCCGCGGCGCCGCCCCAGCGACTGCTTCAGCTCCTGCGCCAGCACTGGCATATCGAAAACCGTCTACACTGGCGGCGCGATGTGCGGTTGCGCGAAGCTGCGAGTAGAGTTCGTGCCGGTCGAGCACCCTATACGCTGGCCGCGCTCAACAATGCGGTCCTGGCTCTGATGGACTACCTTGACGTACACAACGTCGCAGCTCAATTCCGTGTGTTCGCTGCACAGCCGCATGTCGCACTCAAGTTGCTGCTCGCACCACTCTGACTTTTGCGCAGCCCTGATCTTGGCCGGCGAGGCCGTTGACAGCGGACTCATCTTCTGCTACGATGGCAGCACACCCTGAACTATACGGATAGTTCAACTTCAGCTTCGCTCCCATCTCTCCAACCATCCGACCGGCCATGTCCAGCAAGGACAGACGCGCACGCGTCACGCTGCAAGATGTTGCCGACTTTGCCGGCGTGAACCGGGTCACAGCTTCGGTGGCCTTGGGACGGTCGCCGCGCGGCGGCACACGCGTCTCCGAAGCCACCCGCCGCCGGGTGCTTGAAGCCGCCCACAATCTGAGCTATGCTCCCAACGTATTGGCGCGGGCGCTGCACAACCGGCGCACGCACATCATCGGCTACTATTCGGGCTATGAGGCGCTCAACACGCTCCACCCCTTTGCCGCCGCCATCCTCAACGGGCTGCAGGTCAGTTGCCGCCGCCACCAACAAGACCTGCTGCTCTTTGGCAGCTTTGAGCGCGCCACCGAATCGGGCATCTATGCCGCCCTGCTCAGCGGCAAGATTGACGGGCTAGTGATGCTGCCCACCCCGCTCAGCCCGGCGCTGGACAAGTTGTTCGAGTCGCCGTTGCCGATTGTCGGCATCACCAACGCCCACCCGGCTATCCCCTGTGTCGTGGTGGACGATGACGCCGGTTCACGCCAGATCGTCGACTATCTAGCCTGCAAAGGCCACCGCCGCATCCTCTACCGCACGCATCTGGAACGGCGCACCTCGGCGCTGCGCCGTCTGGAGGCATTTTGCCGGGCGGCAGACGACTATGGCATGGCTGTCACCGTCAGCCATGTGGGCGACGACCACTGGCTAACGGATGAGGAGATACAGATGCTGCGCGGTGACCGCGGCCAGCGTCCAACCGCGGTTGTCTGCTGGATGGACCTCTGCGCCTACGCGGTCATAGCCCAGTGCGAGGCCTTGGGGTTGCGCGTCCCGGAGGATGTGGCCGTGATCGGCTTTGACGGGGTCGCGCCCGCCATGCCCCCGGCGCGCGTGCTCACGACTGTGGCCGCGCCCTGGACCGAGGTTGCCATGGCTGCCGTGGACCACCTGCTTGCCCTCCTACAAGGTGAGAAAGTGCCCGCCGAGACGGTTTTGCCGGTGACGCTGCAAGTCGGCGACACGGCTTGAGCCGGACAGCACACAAACACACCACCCCTCGATTGAAAACTCATCCTAAAACGGTTTGCCAACAGAACGTCCCACTGACGTAAGTCAACTCTCCGGCCTGGAAAGGAAGTGGCAGAATGTCCGACCGTTTCTCTCTCTCTCGACGCCAGTTTTTACAACTTAGCAGCGTGATGGCGGCGACCTCTTTCGTAGCCGCCTGCGCGCCCACCCAGCCACCAGGTGAGACGCCGCCTACGCCCGCGGCGGGCGGCGAGGCAGCCCCGGCTGCCGTGAGTCCAGAGTCCATCCCCGAACTGCTCGGCCCCGACATGCCCGGCAGCCCCAACCGGCCCAAGGGATGGACGACC
>QEUY01000026.1 GCA_003577365.1 Chloroflexota bacterium
GCCGGCGCGCCGCCGTCCATCGGTGTGGCTGAATGGTTGCTCATTCATCTCCTTATTCTGGCCTATCTGCGGGCGACAGACAAAAGGTCTACTTGGCTCGACCTTGTGACCGGTTGGAGGGGCGGCGCGGGCGACCGGAGCCCCGCCCTGATCCCTGTTGGGAGGGCTTGCCGGGGGACGGCGCGGCGCGGCGCTTGGCAGGCGGGCGATGTGGGCGTGACATGGACCGTGAAGCTGCGGCGGACGGCGTGGGGCGCTGACGCGGCGGCTGCGCGACCCACAGCCGCAGGCTGGCGACCTCGCGCCGCGTCAGCGGCACAGCCGCGCCTGGCGCAAGCTCGCCCAAAACAAGCGGCCCCAAGGCCCACCGGATCAGGCGCAGCGTCGGATGCCCAACCGCGGCCGTCATATGCCGGATCTGGCGCTTCTTGCCCTCACGCAACACGATCTCCAGCCACACGCCGGTCTTGGGGCCTGGGGCCAACCTCAACTCGCGCGGCAGCGCCGAGACGATCCGCACCTGCGCCGGCGCAGTACGCCCTTCCGGCAGCTCTACCCCGCGGCGCAGCGTCTCCAGCGCCGCCTCGCCGGGCCGCGCCTCCACCAAAACATAGTAGGTCTTCGGGTGCTCAAAGCGCGGATGGGTCAACTGGTGCGCCATCTCGCCGTCATCGGTCAGCAGCACCAACCCTTCACTGTTCAAGTCCAGCCGGCCCACAGGAAAGACACGGCGCGCCCCTTCCGGCAGCAGTTCTGCCACCGTACTGCGCCCCCAGGTATGCCCACCGATGTCGCTCAACATCCCACGCGGCTTGTTCACCTTGTAATAGGCATGGCGTGCGGCCGTACCCACCGGACGGCCATCCACCGCAATCTGCACCAGCGCCGGGTCCACCTTCGTGCCCAGTTCGGTCACAGTCTGCCCATTGACCTGCACACGGCCCGCGGCGATCATCTCTTCTGCCGCACGGCGGCTGGCAACGCCGGCTGCCGCCAAGATTTTCTGCAATCGTTCTTCGGCCATCTTTCGCGCCCCACCGTCAGCGCGTTCTGGTTAACATAGGCTTGTCAGCGCACTACTTGTCAACGCACCACCAACGGCTGTGTCGCGACCACCTCGTCGCCCATGCGCCATTCAAACAACCCCACGCGCGCGCCCTGCTCCAGTTCACCGCCTGCGATTAGCTCCAGGCGGCGAAAACCATGTAGCTCCGGCCCACCAGGCCCATAGACCGGCAGGTCAGGCGCGGGTCCCACCGGCTGCACATACCAGACCCCGGCGTTCCCATAGACGCGGTTGAGGATCGAAAGCTCTCGGCCACCCCCGCCCCGCCAACTGGTCGCCGCCTCATAGGCCGCGTAAAGCCGCTCGGCATCCTGGTAGCGATCCTCACTGCCCATCACCACCAGCAGCACTGTACGCCCGTCGCGCTCCACGCTGGCGATCAAACACTCGCCCGCCGCATCTGTGGTACCGGTCTTCACCCCCGTCACGCCCGCAAAGGTTGTCAGCCATTCATTCGTGTTCACCAGCACATGCCCCGCCTGGGTGATCGACGCCGTCCCCACCATGGCACGGAAGAGCGGATAGCTCCACAGCTTCTGCGTGATGACCAGCAGGTCGGCGGCGCTGCTCACATGGCCCAAAGCGTCGAGGCCATGCGGGTTGACAAAATGGCTGTGACTCAACCCCAGTTCGGCGGCCCGTGCATTCATAAGCTCGACAAAAGCGCCAGCGCTGCCACCCACATGGCGGGCCAGCGCCATCGCCGCATCGTTGCCGCTGGGGACCAGCAGCCCCCAGAGCAGATCGGTCACAGTCACCTCCTCACCCGCCGCCAGCCCCATGCTCGCGTCCCCCACCAGGTCGCGCGCCTCAATCGTTACCGTCGCATCCAGATCGGCGCGCTCAAACACCAGCAGCGCGGTCATCAACTTGGTCAGGCTGGCGGGCGCCAGCGGCGTGGCGGCGGCACGCGTCAATACAGCCCGGTCGTGCGCCATGTCATAGACGATAAACGCCGTCGCCGTCACATCCCCCAGGTCGCCGGCGCTGGCCCAGGCGCGCAGTTCGCCCACCGTCAGCCGCTGCGTCGGCGCCAGTTCACGGTCGATCAGTTTGGGCGGCCCAAAACCACACAAAATCAGGCTCACCCACAGCAGCCCTCCCCACAGCGCCCAGCGCAGTGCCACACGCCGTGCCGGCCGCGGCTTGACGGACGGTGAACCCACGCATAGAATAGGCGCTAGGCTGGGTCCACCCTGGCCGGGTGTCGATGCCATCACAGTTCAGACCCGCATGGTTAACTGGTGTAAACCTCAGTCCAGGTTCAGTATCAACGCGCTGAGACGGATTCGAATGACGGATGCTATGAGGAGGTGATGATGCCGCTCTACGAATACTTCTGCCCAACATGCAAGGACACCTTCGAGACCCTGCGGCCCGCGCCGCAAGCCGACGCCCCAACCGCTTGTCCCACCTGTGGACAGCCTTCCACCCAGCGCATTTTATCGTTATTCGCCAGGAGCGTCAAAACCACCCTTTCAGACACAGCACCGGTGGGCGCAGGCGGCTGTGGCTGCGGCAACGGCGCCTGCGGCTGCCACTAGGCAGCGCCAACCCGGCCTCTCTCCTAGCGACACCGTCTTCAGTCTTTTGTCCTGAACCATTTACGATGAGCCACCCGAATCACCCTCCGGCGCCGGTCGTCGGGCGCAGACAGATTGTCACCTATAGCACGACGGCCCAGCCCAGCTACGCCACGCAGGATCTGACGCCCGGCGATTTCCTCGACCCTCAGCCGGGCGACGAGTTCTTTCATGACGACGCGCATGGCGTGTGGGTCGATTACCTGGCGCGCGGCTTGCGCCATCTCTACCGCTACAACCCCGCGGTCGGCGTATTGGTAGGGACGAAGATCGCCTGGGAGGAGCGCAGCCTGGCCCAACCCGCGCCCGACCTCGCCGTCGTCGCCGGCTTAGCTGCCCCCCGCCGCCAGCGCGATCTGTTTGATGTAGCCGCAGAAGGTACGCGCCCGCGCTTCATCCTCGAAGTGACCTCCCCAGCCCTGGCCCAGATCGACCTGGTGGACAAGGTCGCGCTCTATGCACGCGCCGGTGTGCAAGAGTATTTCATCCTCCAGCCCGCCGCAGCACAGCCCGGCCCAGCGGCGCTGTCCCTCCTCGCCTATCGGCTTGACCAGGGCGTCTATACGCCGATCGCGCCCGACGCGCCGGGCCGCTTGTACAGCGCCACCAACAGGATCTGGTTTGTCGTCGAACCCGCCGTAGGGGTGGCTCGGCCCAGCGACCCGGCGCACAGCCTGCGCCTGGTGGAAGAGCGCACCGGCCGCGCCATCACGCCCCCCGCCGGCGAGACCGAACCGGACGCCGCCATCCAAGTAGACGCCGCCCTGCGCGCCCAATCGATCGCAGCCCAGCTCAACCTGGGGCGTTGACCCCGCCGGCCAATCCATGGTAGAGTGAGGCCGGACCAATCCTTCAGATAGCCGCTGCACCCACCCGAAATGGATGAACCATGCAACGCGTCTGCTTTCTCCTCAAGGTGAAACCCGAACGGCTGGAGGAATACAAGCGCCGCCATCAAGCCGTCTGGCCCGACATGCTGGATGCCCTGCGTGATACAGGCTGGCACAACTACTCGCTCTTTCTACGCGACGACGGGCTGCTCGTCGGCTATCTGGAGACCGACGACTTTGAGGCGGCGCGCCAAGCCATGGCGGCGCGCGAGGTCAACGCGCGCTGGCAGGCCGACATGGCCCCCTTCTTCGAAGCCTTGGAAGGTCAGCGCCCCGACCAAGGGTTGATGACCCTCACAGAAGTCTTCCACCTCGACTAGGAGGCCAGCGATGCGCCTGGAGACACACAGCTATCCCAAGGCCCGCGTGGGGCTGTTTGCGATCGGGCTGGCGGCCTACTGGCCGCAGTTTCCCGGCCTCAAAGAGCGGCTCGAAGGCTATTACCGCCATGTCGCCGAGCAGCTTGCCGCCTTCGCCGAGGTGGTGGGCGTGGGGCTGGTCGACACCCCGCAGGCCGCCCAAGCTGCGGGTGCGCGGCTCGCCGCCGCACCCGTCGACCTGCTCATCTGTCACACCGCCACCTATGCCACCAGTGCGCAGGTGCTGCCGGTCGTGCAGCAGGCCAAGGTGCCGGTGCTGGTGCTCAACCTCCAACCCGTGCCCAGCCTCGACTATCCCCATGTCGATACCGGCGAATGGCTCGCCAACTGCTCGACCTGCTGCGTGCCGGAACTCGCCAACGCCTTTCACCGCGCCGCCATCGACTTTCAGGTCGTCTCCGGCCAACTCTACGACGACGCCCGCGCCTGGCGCGAACTGCGGGAGTGGTGCCGCGCCGCCACGGCTGTGCGGGCCCTGCGCGGGGCGCGCTTTGGCTTTTTGGGCCACACCTACCCCGGCATGCTCGACATGTACTCCGACTTCACCCACCACCACGCCCAACTCGGCGCCCATGTCGAGGTGCTGGAGATGGGCGACCTGGCCGAGCGCGTGGCCGCCGTGAGCGAGGCCGACGTGGCGGCCAAGCGCGACGAGACCCGCAGCGTCTTTGACCTCGACCGCAGCGTCACCCCCAGCGACCTGGACTGGGCCTGTCGCGTCGCCGTGGGGCTAGACCGGCTGGTGGCCGACTTTGACCTGGCGGCACTGACCTATTACTACCGCGGCGCAGCGCACAGCGAGGACGAGCGGCTGGCCGCCGGGCTGATCTTGGGCAACACCCTGCTCACGGCGCGCGGCATCCCGGCCTCGGGCGAGGGCGACCTCAAGACCGCCGTGGCGATGAAGGTGCTGGACGTCTTGGGGGCGGGCGGCTCCTACACCGAGTTCTACGCCATGGATTTCGCCGAGCAGTTTGTGCTGATGGGGCATGACGGCCCCGGCCACATCGCCATCAGCGACCGCAAACCGCGGCTGCGCGGGCTGGGGCTGTATCACGGCAAGGCCGGCGCCGGCGTCTCCGTCGAGTTCAACGTCAAGCTGGGGCCGGTCACGGTCTTTGCCTGCACACAGACGCGCGACGGGCGGCTCAAGTTTCTGGCCGCTGAGGGCGAATCGCTGGCCGGCCCGATCTTGCCGATCGGCAACACCAACAGCCGCATTCGCTTTGGGGTGGGGCCGGCCGAATTTGTCGACGCCTGGTGCGCCGAAGCGCCCACACATCACTGCGCCCTGGGGGTGGGCCATCTCGCCCGCACGCTGCGCAAGGTCGCCCAACTGCAAAGCCTGCCCTTCGCCCACGTCGCACCGCCCGCCTAACCATCCAGGGCCAGAGCCGTAGCCCTGACGAATGTCCCGCCAAGAGGCGGGCGAACGACAATTGACGTGGTATACGACCTATGTTATAGTCGAGCCATCGCAAGAGAACCGAAACCAGATCGTTTCTGTTACGCTTACCGATTTTTGCCTTTCCCTTTTCGACATCCGTTCTTCCACGGCGGCCAACCGGCAGCAGGGCCGGCGAGCCGCTAGCGAATCCAGCGGTATCCGCAGCGGCGCGCAATTGGCGCGCCGCTGCGCCAGCCTTTCCTCACCGTGCGTCTCCCAAACGCACGCTTTGGGTTGCGGTTCAACCGGCACATTCAAGCATTCCTTGATCGTTTCCGTTTCAATCCGCCAGTCTAGGAGGCAACGTCATGAGGGTAAAAACGTTTGGCAGGATCACCTTTCTGCTGCTGATCCTGGCCCTGGTTGCGGCCTGTGCAGCGCCGGCAGGCACTGCGCCCCAGGCCCAACAAGCCAGCGCCAGCCAGCTTCCGGTCGACGTAGCGCGCGACCAAGTCTTTGTGATCGACCAGATCTTCCGCTACAGCGTGACTGAAAACTTCAACTTGTGGGTATCTGGCCCGCCCAACCCAACCCGTCAAGGCTTGATGTTTGATAGCCTCTGGTATCTTGACCAGCAGACGGGCGAGTGGATCAATTCGCTGGCCACTGAACCCCCGACCTACAACGAAGACTTCACCCAGATGACGGTGAAGATCCGCGAGGGGGTCAAGTGGAGCGATGGCGTGGACTTCACGGCAGACGACGTAGTCTTCACGATCGAGACCCTCAAGAATACGCCCGGCCTGCTGTGGAACGGTGAGATGAGCCTCTATGTGAAGGAAGTCGCGAAGCAGGACGACACGACCGTGGTCGTGACACTCAACGAACCCAATCCGCGCTTCCACTACTTCTTCACCGTGCGCTACAACGCCGTCTACATCATGCCCAAGCACGTCTGGGAGAAGGTCGAAGACCCGCTGACCTTCACCAACTTCCCGCCGGTCTCGTTGGGCGCCTACGTCTATGAATCGTCGGACCCCAACGGCTATTGGGAGCTTTTCAAACTGCGCGACGATTGGGACGCTACAACCTCCGGCATCCTGACCGGCAAGAGCGGCCCGCCCTACATCCTGACCATCTTCTATCCGGGCAGCGAGCGCAAGGCCATCGCCATGTCTCGCCATGACCTAGACCTGTTCATGGATGTGGACTACGAGGCCTTCCAGGCCATCCTCGAATCGACCCCCACGGCCCGCTCCTGGTTCAAGGATTTCCCGTGGGCCTATCCGAACGAGCTAGACGCCCGCTGGTTTGGCTTCAACTACACGATCCCCGAATTCGCCAACAAGGATGTGCGCTGGGCCTTGGCGCTGGCGCTCGACATCGTCGAGTTGCAGACCGAATACATCGGCGGCGTCACGCGTGTCACCGCCATCCCGCAGCCTGCCACCGACTACCAGATGACTCAATACCATGTGCCCATGGAGCCATGGCTAGAGGCGCTGGAGATCGAGATCGAACCGGGCGAAATGTACAAGCCCTACGACCCCACCGTCCCGCAGCAGATCGGCGCGTGGGCCGAGGAACAGGGCTACACCGTCCCGACCGATGCCGATGGGCTGCGCGACCGCTTCGGCACCGGCTGGTGGAAGCATGACCCCGAAGTGGCCGAACGGCTGTTGGTCAAGAACGGCTTCTCACGCGACAGCAACGGCATGTGGCTCAAACCCGACGGCACCCCTTGGTCGTTCAGCATCATCGCCGCGCCAGATGAAACCGACGTCTATCGCCTGGCGCTGGGCGCACAGGACCAGTGGGGCGCCTTTGGCATCCAGGTCGAGGTGGAATCGCTGGAACGCAACCCCTACTACGACCGCAATGCCCTGGGTGACTTTGAGGTCACATCCAACTGGGGGACTGCGGGCGGTGTCTCGGCCAATGCCAACGCCGACAAATGGCAATATATCCTGGGCTTCCACAGCCGCTTCTTCCAGCCTGTCGGCACGGATACGCGCGGCACAGGAAGCGTAAACCAGATGCGCCTGGAAGACCCGCGCCTGGATGAGATCATCGACGAGCTTGGCTCGTTGGGCACGGATGACCCCCGCGTCCTCGAGCTAGGTCAGGAGTTCATGAAGCTGTGGGTGGAGAATATGTATTCCATCACCACCATCAGCTTCAAGAAGTTCGTCACGATTGACGAGTACTACTGGACCGGCTGGCCGACCGCCGACAACCCGGATCGCCAACCGCTCTTCTGGTTCCAGGGTGGACGCTTCTCGCTCCCGTATGTGGAACGCGTCCAACCGTAAATCATTGCGCGCGTCTGAACGCGTAGGGAAGGCCCGAGGGCCTTCCCTACGCACAACCCTGTAACCGGTATCACCTATGGACCTATTCAAGAGCTACATTTTGCCTCGCCTATTGCAGTGGGCGATCGTGATCTTTGTCGGCGTGACGGTCACCTTTATCATCCCCCGTCTCCTGCCCTCCGACCCGGTGCAGCAAACTCTGACGCGCGTCGCCAGCATGAGCTTCGTCGACCCTGCTGCGCTTGAAAGCTACAGGGCGACGATTGAAGATCTGTACGGCCTGCGTGGTACACCGCTGGAGCAGTATCTGGCCTTCTGGCGGCGCATGCTGCGCGGCGACCTGGGGCCTTCGTTGAGCGCATTCCCAACCCCCGTCATCAGCATCATCAAGACCGGCCTGCCCTGGACTATCGGGCTGTTGACGACTACGATCATCCTGTCGTGGCTGCTCGGCATTGCGCTGGGCACCTTTGCCGGCTACTTCCCGCGCAACCGCGTGGCGCAAGTCTATGACAAGGTGCTCATCACCGTCTATCCAATCCCCTATTACGTCCTGGCGTTGATCTTGGTGATGCTCTTCGCCTATTACTGGCCGATCTTTCCGCTGGTCGGCGGCTACAGCGGCGTACAGTCGTTTAGTTGGCGCTACATCTCCAGCATCATCGAACACGCCGTGCTACCTGCCACGTCGCTGATTCTGGGCGCAACGGCCTTTCGCTATATCATGGCGCGGGCCTTGACCAAAACGTTGGTCACCAGCGACTTCATCACCTACGCCGAGACCGCCACCCTGCCGCGGCGCACGATCCTAGGCTATATCACGCGCAACAGCATGCTGCCCCAGATCACAGACCTCGGCCTCTCGCTCGGCGCCATGTTCGAAGGCGCGCTCGTGACCGAAGTGGTCTTCGGCTACCCCGGCATCGGCTACGCGCTCTACACGGCCATCCTGCAGGCAGACTTCAACATGATCCTGGGGATCACGCTGTTCTCAGTGGTCGGCATCGCCACCGCCGCCTTGATTATCGATCTTGCCTATCCGCTGTTCGACCCGCGGGTACGCTACCGCTAGTTGTCTGGACGGGCCTACCCCTCCCCAGCCCATGTCTCTTGGCCATAGGGTCTCTCGGCCATAGGAGCAACTATGTTTGTTGTCGTGCGTGACCTGTTTCGCTACAACGGCTCATTCCGGGTCGGCTTTATGATCCTGCTGCTGATCGTGACCCTGGTGATCCTCTCCTTCTTTTCACCCTATGGAGAACAGCAGCGCCGCGTCGCGCCGCGCAATGAGCCGCCCTCGTTGGAACATCCGCTGGGCACCAATTCCCTGGGCCAAGACCTTTTCTGGCAAGTCACCTTTGCGATCCGCAATTCGCTGATCGTCGCCGGGACCGCCGTCGTCATTGGCCGCAGCATCGCCGTTGCCCTTGGCTCGTTTGCCGGCTATTCGGGCGGCTGGATCGACCGCGTTTTGTCCTCGATCACAGACTCATTCATTGTGATCCCGCGGCTGCCCTTGATCATTCTGATCTCCTTCATCCTCAAGGGCAATCTGACCTTTATCGAATTGGCCCTTTTCTTAGGGCTGTTGGACTGGGCCTGGCCCTCCAAACGCTATCGCTCCCAGATCCTCACGCTGCGCGAAGAGGAGTTTACCAACACCGCGGTCTATTCCGGCATGCGCACCCCCGCCGTGATCTTGCGCGAGCATATCCCCTTTCTGATCCCCTTCCTATTGGCCGACATGGTCAGCGGCTTTCTATGGGCCGTGGGGATGGAGATCACCCTGTCGAGCTTTGGGTTGAGCGAGCTGGACCGGCCCAGCCTGGGCACTATGATCTATTGGGCCAACTACTACCAAGCCCTCCTCACCGGCAAATACTGGTGGCTAGTCGCGCCTATTCTTTCGTCGATCCTGATCGTGGTCAGCTTCTATCTCATCTCCACCAGCTTGACAGAGTACTTGGACCCACGAACTCGGCTCAAAAGGCTGGAAGCGAGGGCTGCCGGATGAATCCTGTTATTTCGGTAGATCACCTAAAGGCCTACTACATTACGCGGGCCTATGGCGTCGAACGCACCGTACGCGCCGTCGAGGATATCTCGCTTGCGATCCGCCAGAACGAGATCTACGGTCTCGCCGGCGAATCTGGCTGCGGCAAGTCGACCCTGCTCAAAGTCCTCCTAGGCCAGGTCGAGCCGCCGCTGACCGTGCTCGACGGCTCTGTCACCTATCACCTGGGCGACGAGACCATCGATGCGCTCCATATCCCCAAATCGCAGCTCTCAAACATCCGCTGGAAAGAAGTCGCCTACGTTCCGCAAGGCTCCATGCATGTGCTGAATCCGGTGCGCCGGATCCGCGATAGCTTTCGCGATTATGTCATGGCACACAGCCCGCGCAGCCGGGAAGAGACAGACGCCCTAGTTCTGGAGTATATCAACCGGTTAGGTCTGCCGGCGCGTGTGCTCGGCGCATATCCACACCAACTGTCGGGCGGCATGCGCCAGCGTGTCACCATCGCCCTGGCGACCATCCTGCGCCCACGGCTGGCCTTTGCCGACGAGCCGACCACGGCCTTGGATGTGGTGGTGCAAAAAGGGGTCATCCAACTGCTGCGCGAAGTGCAGGCAATGGAGAAGAACACCATGGTCGTCGTCACGCACGACATGGGCGTCCATGCCAACCTGGCCGACCGTATCGGCATTCTCTATGCAGGCACCTTGGTCGAGGAAGCGCCCACACGCGAGATCTTCAAAGCGCCGCGCCACCCCTACACCCAATATTTGATCAAGTCACTGCCCGCGCTCGACGACAAATCCGAACGCGTCAGCATCCCTGGCCGACCGCCGGCGCTGGACAACCCGCCCAGCGGCTGCCGCTTCCACCCGCGCTGTCCCTATGTCATGGACATCTGCAAGACCACCATCCCGCGCTTGGAGGCGGTCGCGCCCAGTCACCGAGTCGCCTGCTTCCTTGAAACTGGAAACCCAAGCAATGCAACCCAGCCCCTCCAAGAACCTGCTGCAGATCTCCGATCTCAGTAAGGTCTTTACGATCCGGCGTGGCCTCTCCTCGATCAAATTCCAGGCGGTCGACCACGCCAGCCTGACCATTCAGGCTGAAAAACCTGAAATCTTCACGTTGGCGGGCGAAAGCGGCAGCGGCAAAACGACGCTGGCGCGCATGGTGCTCGGCCTGCAAGACCCCAGCGATGGGCATATCTATTACAAGGGGGTCGACATCACCGGCATCAGCCGCAAGCAGCGCCGCGACTGGTTCATGCGCGAGGTTCAGCCCATCTTCCAAGACCCCTTTGCCACCTTCAGCCCCTTGAAGAAGGTCGACACCTATCTCTTCGAGACGGCCAAACACTACGGCGCAAAATCGAGCGACCGCGGCCGCAACTTGGTCGATCAAACCCTGACCAGCGTGGGCCTCTCGCTGCGTGAGGTCGCGGGGCGCTATCCCAACGAGCTGTCAGGTGGGCAGATCCAGCGCATCTCAGTGGCGCGCGCCCTGCTCACCGCGCCCTCGCTCCTGGTCGCCGATGAGCCGGTCTCGATGGTCGACGCCTCGCTGCGCATGTCCATCGTCAACCTCTTCAAGACACTCAAGGAAGAGCGCAACCTGAGCGTGCTCTACATCACGCATGACTTGGCAACCGCCTATTATCTGGCCGACCGCATCGCCGTGATGCTGCGCGGCTGGATCGTCGAATCCGGCCCGGTGGAGCGCGTGCTGGGCAATCCGCTCCACCCCTACACCCAACTGCTCAAAGGCTCCATCCCGCTGGCCGACCCGGACAGGCGTTGGGATGAAAAGGCCGATCTCGCCCCCATGGACATCGAAGAGTACACGCGCGCCGGCTGTCGCTTCGCCGACCGCTGCCCGCATGTGATGGACATCTGCCGCAGACAGGTCCCGCCCGACTACGAGGTCGAAGGCCGGACTGTCAAATGCTTTCTCTATGACCCTGCTGGGGCGGGTGTACCCGTTCCCAGCCAAGCCGCCCTAGATTCAGGAGCGATCCACCATGCTTAAAGTTGCCGTCATCGGCATGGGCAACATCGGCAATACCCACGCGCCCGTCTACAAAGCCGATCCCTTGGCCGAGCTTGTGGCCGTCTGCGACATCATCCCCGAACGCGCCGACAAAGCCGCCGCGCGCTACGGCGCGCGCGCCTATTACAGCGTCGAAGAGATGCTCAAGCACGAGCAGCTCGACGCCGTTAGCGTCACCACCGCCGGCGTCGAAAACGGCGGCGACCACTTCACGCCCGTCATGCAGTGCCTGGAGGCCGGGATCAACGTCCTCGGCGAAAAGCCGATCTCCAACGACATCGTCAAGGCGCGCCAGATGGTCGCCAAAGCCAAGGAAAAGGGCGTCTATTTTGGCATCAACCTCAACCATCGCTTTGTGCCGCCCGCGGCGCGCGCCAAGAAATGGATCCAAGAGGGCAAGCTCGGCGACCTGCTGCTGATCAACATGACGATGTGGATCAACAACCCCAACGAGACCTCGCCTTGGTTCCATCTGCGCGCCCTGCACCCCCATTCATTGGACATCATGCGCTATTTCTGCGGCGACGTAAAGCGCGTCCACGCCTTCCTCAACCGTGCGCCGGGCCGCATCTGCTACTCCAATGCCCAGATCAACTTGGAATTTGAAAACGGCGTCGTCGGCCATCTCACCGGCAGCTATGACGCCCAGCCGCGCCACAACCTCGAACGCTGTGAGGTCATGGGCACCAAGGGACGTTTTGTGCTGGACAACCTCTACGAAGAGTTGACGCTCTACCCCAAGGACAGCGACGAGTTGACCGTCATCCGCAACAGCATCATGGGCGGGCTAAGC
>QEUY01000995.1 GCA_003577365.1 Chloroflexota bacterium
CCTGGGCGGCGACGCCGTGGGCATGAGCACCGTCCCCGAAGCCTTGGTCGCCCACCATGCAGGCATGGACGTGCTGGCGATCAGCACGATCACCAACCTGACGATCGACGCGCTCGACGCCGCCCACGAACCCTCGCACGAGGAGGTGCAAGAGGCGGGCAAGGTGATCGTGCCGCGTCTCAGCGACCTGTTGCTGGGTGTCGTCGAACGGCTGGCGCCCTGACCCTTCTCCGCCCCATCAGGAAATTTATGTGAACAATTCAACTGCGCTGCCGCAATTGCAGATGGTCTGGCCGCCCGCGCGCCTGGCCGCACCGCCTGTGCCCCGTCTGCCGCCGGGCTATTTCCTGCGCACCTATCGCCCCGGCGATGAAGCGCGCTTCTGTGAGGTGATGGCGCTGGCAGGCTGGCCCGGCTGGGATGAGGCCAAGCTGCGCCCGTGGGTGGCGCGCATCCCGCCCGAAAGCTGGTTCATGGCCGTGCATGCTGTCACCGGCCAGATCGTGGCGACGGCCATGGGGCTGCACGACCCGACCGACTGGCACCCCTTTGGCGGGGAGTTGGGTTGGGTCGCCAGTGACCCCGCCCACGCCGGGCAAGGGCTGGGCATGGCCGTCTGCGCTGCGGTCGTCGTCCGGCTGATCGCCGCGGGCTACACCAACATCCATCTCTACACCGAGGATTTTCGGCTGGCCGCGCTCAAAGGCTATCTGCGCCTGGGTTTTGTGCCGCGCCTCGCCACGCCCGATATGCCCGCCCGCTGGCAGACGATCTGCGCCCAGCTCGGCTGGCCCTACACGCCGGACGAGTGGGAGAGATAGTTCACCGCAAAGACGCAGAGCACGCAGAGTTCAGAGAAAGAAAAGCGAGGAAACAGAGGCGCGGTTGATGAGAGAGGGAGAGCCATGCACACAGATAAGCTGGATCGCTTTACGGCACTAGCGCGCCGTGCGCTAGCCATGTCACAGGAAGAGGCGCTGCGGCTCAAACACAGCGAAATCACCTCCGCGCACCTGCTCCTGGGTCTTGTACGGGTGGGGAACGGCACCGCCTTCCAGGTACTCCGCGATCTGCAGCTAGTCCCAAGCCAGATCATCCAGGCGGTGGAACACGCTATGGGACGAGGAGAACATCGACCCGCCGGCAGGCCACTGTTGACCGAAAGCAGCAAGCACGCTATCGAATACGCAGTCGATGAAGCGCGGCTCGCCGGAGATTCCGCTATCGGCATCGGGCATCTCCTGCTGGGCATCACCCGCTTGGACTCGACCAGCGAAGAAGAAAACATCGCCATGCGTGTGCTGGAGGCGTTGGGTCTCACCCCACAGCGCATCCGCGCCCAGATCGAGCGCAAAGCCGGCGATGGCCCCTCCGCGCCGAATCCAGGCCTGTGATGAGTCTGGTTCTGCTCTCTTCTTTGCGCCCTTAGCGTCTTTGCGGTGAATCTCTCCTATAAGCTTGCGCCGCCGTCCACCTGGAGATTGGTCCCCGTCACCATGCTCGCCTCGTCCGACGCCAAAAAGAGATAGGCATAGGCGATCTCCTCCGGCTGCACCAGACGGCCCATCGGCGTACCGGCCAGCCGCCGCTGCAAATTCTCCGGGTTGTCGATGCTGGTGCTCCAGTCGTTGGGGCTGTGCGGCTGGTTGCCGCGGATAAAGGGCGTATCCACATG
>QEUY01000996.1 GCA_003577365.1 Chloroflexota bacterium
GCAGTTCGTCTTCCGGAAGCGGCTGCAAGCTGGCCTCGGCCAACAAATCCATCACAGTTGACGCGATGCGCCAGCCTATGCTGGACGCATCCGGATGCGCATCCGGAGGGACAGGCGGGGGCGCATTCGCCTGAGTCAACAGTCCATGGCCTTCCCAGTAGACATCCACCCCGACTATCTTCGATCCGGTTGCCCCATTAGGGCCGAAGAGTAGGCGCAGCGCGAACTCCTCCACCGGCAGCCTTGCCTGAGACGGAGGCAGGGCGGGGTTCGTCCGCCAGCCGAGTATCCATTGGTCCGATGGTTGATGGCTCGCGAAGCGGCAGCGAAACCAGACCGAGATGCGGCGAGTGGTGTCGTGGTCGCGCACCAGCGTGACAAAATCGCCGAAGTCATAGCCTTCCTGGCGCGAGAAGGCCAGCGGGCCGCCGGCAGCGGGCGCATCCAGGCTTTGACGCAGCAGCAGCAGGGCGCGCAGGATGGCGCTCTTGCCGCTTGAGTTGCGCCCAAACAACAAGGTGATCGGGCGCAGGTCGATCCAGCCGGTGTCGCGAAAGGCCATAAACTCTTGGAGGCGGATGGCGGTGACGGTCATAATGAAGGCTCGCGCATCGTCAACACAACGCCGCGCTTGTCGATGCGGCTGATCCAGGCCTCGACCGGCGTTCCCGCCGGGAAGCGCGCCTCTAGGTCGGCGCGGTCGCGCACCGGCGGGACGATCTGGCGATCGGGCAAAAAGCCCTTGATCTCCGCCAGCCCGAGGTCAATTTCGACGCGCAGGTCGACCGTCACGCGCACGGCCGTGCCCAACACCTTCATTCCCTCTTTCGCCTCATGGCGTGAGGTCAGCCGAGCGGCGGGTCCGCGGCGCGCGTCGCTGGGCGGCAGCACGGTCTGGGCGGCGCGTTCCTGCATCCAGCGCAAGGTCTCCCCGGCGTCGATGGCCGGTTGGGCCGGCGTGGACGACGTCGACGAGGCGCGCTCGGTGCTAAAGACGGTCGTCGCCGGCGTAGGCGCGCGGCCTGGGGTGGCGGCCACGGGCGCCGGCGCAGGCAGCACCGGGCGGCTGCGAAACTCCTCCAAGCCCTGGTAGCGCGTTTCGACATCTGGCGGGCCGGGCCAGGCCATCAACGCCAACAGCGCCTGGATGCGCGGCAGGTCGCTCAGCCGCTGGGCGCGGCGCTCGCCCAACTGATCCAACAGATAGCGCTCGAAGGCGGCCATCAGATCGGATGGCGTTTCGCCGGGCTGCGGCGTGCGCGCGCCCGTCTCCCATGCGGCCTCGCCGGCGACCGCCGGCCGGCCGGCCTCCGGCTCGACAAAAAGCCGGCTGTAGCGGGCGCGGCGGTCCTCCAAGCGCAGCTTTTCCACCTGCAGCCGTACGCTGCCCATGCCCAGCGGCTTGCCCATGCCGACCTGGTGGCGCACCTCAGCGCCCTCCGGCACGGGCGGTTGCAGCGCCCAGAGCAGCGCGCCCAGTTCCCAGGCGGCGAGGTTTTCAAAGCGGATCGAAAAGGTGAGGCGCACGCCGGGAGCTAGCGGGGCCATGCAGGTGTACTGCTCCTCGCGCTGGCGGCGGGAGGGGTCGCCCTGGCGCGGTTGGTTGATGCGCTCCGCCGGCTCTTCGATGGTGGCGCGCGTCACCGGGCTGCGCTTATGCCAATAGCGTT
>QEUY01000997.1 GCA_003577365.1 Chloroflexota bacterium
TCGTGATTAAATCGGTTTAGTAAACCGATTTAGTTCTGCCGCTTGCTTGATGGTGCCGAAAGGAGTCGGCCGCTAAGCCTGTCTGGTTTTTCCGCGCTCGTGGTTGGCCTGCCTGCTTAGATGTTTGAGGAGAATGAGAAAGTCATGAAACGCATCGTACTGACCCTGATAGTGACTGTCCTTGTAGCCGCCTTTCTGCTGCAAGGGATCGGGTTCTCGGGCGAGGTTCGCGCCCAAGAGCCGATCAAGCTCACGTTCTGGAATTACTGGGACGGCAAGAATGGCGAGGTGATGCAGGCGCTTGTCGATCGCTATAACGCCGAGCATCCCGAAGTTGAAGTTGAGAATGTGTTTATCGGCTGGGGCGAGCTGCTGCCTAAGTTACAACTGGCGGTCGCCGGTGGGGGCACGCCGGACCTCGCCGCTGCCGACATGGTCTGGATGCCGTACCTGGCGAATTCAGGCGCGTTGACCCCCCTCAACAGCTTTGCCGAGGCGTCCGGCACCGACTTGACCGACTTCTATCCCGCGCTGCTCGCGGTGAACACCTACGACGACCAGCTTTATGGTCTGCCGGTCAGCACCAATAACCTCGAGTTGTTTATCAACAGTGAACTGTTCGAGGCGGCGGGTCTCGATCCCGCAGCACCGCCGGCCACCTGGACCGAGCTTCAGAATGCTGCCGTGCAGTGCGCCAATCCGGATCAGGGGACCATTGGCATCGAGCTGTACACTCAGCCCGGCGAGGGCTTGACCTGGCAGTTCCAGGTGTATCTATGGCAGGCGGGTGGCGATTTCCTCAATGAGGACCAGACCGCCGCC
Source organism: Chloroflexota bacterium (assembly GCA_003577365.1). Taxonomy (GTDB): domain Bacteria; phylum Chloroflexota; class Anaerolineae; order Caldilineales; family Caldilineaceae; genus QEUY01. The sequence continues at coordinate 823 of QEUY01000997.1, forward strand.
GCGTTCAACTCTGAAGCTGGCTTGCAGGCGCTTAATTACTGGCTGGACCTGATCGACTCCGGCGCGTACACGCTCTCCGATTGGGGATTGTTCGGCCAGGGGCAGGCCTGCATGGTGATGGATGGCTCATGGATGGTCGGCATCTGGTCCGAGTCGGCACCGTTTGAATGGACCACGGCCGCGATGCCCGCGCCGGAAGACGGCGAATCGGCCACCAATATGGGCGGTGAGCACATCTTCATCATGGCGGGTGACGAAGCTAGGCAGCAGGCCGCGTGGGACTTCATCAACTGGTTCACCAGCCCCGAGATTCAGCTTGAATGGGACCAGGAAACTGGTTTTATGCCCGTGCGCAATTCGGTTGCCACCAATGAAGACTATCGCGCCTGGGTGAATGAGACCGAGCCACGCCTGCTGCCGTTTGTCGAAATGCAGCAAAACGCGCACAATCGCCCGCCCGTCGAGCAGTACGCTGAGCTTTCGGATGCCTTCTCAGCGGCGATTGAGCGTGCGCTGTATGGGCAAGTCAGCCCCGAGGCCGCTTTGGCCGAGGCCGAAGCGGCAGTAAACAAGCTGCTTCAGTAGTGTAGGACTTCGCGGCTGGGGGTGAACCGCAAACCCCCAGCCCGTTCCCTGACCCCCATTCTGATTGAGGCTTCGACATGTCTGTCTTGGCTCCGCTGCGAACGAGTTGGCGCCATGCCAACCGGCAGGGCGATCTTTCCGCTGCGATGTTGGCTCTCGCGCCAGCGGTGCTGCTCTTCGCTGTCTTCAATATCTATCCACTGATCTTTTCCGGCTTCTTGAGCGTGATGGAGTGGGATGGCTTCAGTCCCGACCGCGC
>QEUY01000998.1 GCA_003577365.1 Chloroflexota bacterium
CGGCCCCACCGGTGATTGACGCGCGGCCAGGGTTGCGCGTAGGATAGGGCGACGACACAACGCCGACCGCTTGACCAGAGAGCTTATGCCGAACCCAACACGCCCTTCGTTTTCCAGACTGCTGCGATCTCACTGGTCGCAGGCGCTGCTGCCTGGGCTGCATATCAAACGCTGGCTGTTGCTGATCCTGGTTGGGATCACGACCGCGGGGCTGGGGCTGGCCTTTGTGATCCGTGAACTGTATATCACCTCGCGCTTCCCGCCCATCGTTTATCTCATGGCGCTGAGCGGGCTGCCCGACTGGCTGCGCGGGCTGCTCTTGATCGGCGGCGGGCTGCTGATCACAGGCATGGCCGTCTGGTATCTCAACCGCTCGCTCATGGCCGCGCTGCTGCCGGGCCACAACCCGCCGAGAAATCTGGAGATGGTCAGCGCGCTGCTGCAGCGCCAGACGCGCCGCCATGGGCCGCGCGTGGTCGCCATCGGCGGCGGCACGGGCATGCCTCAACTGCTGCGCGGGCTGCGCAACTATACCGATAATATCACCGCCGTGGTGACGGTGGCGGATGACGGCGGCAGCAGCGGGCGCTTGCGCCGCCAGATGGGGCTGCTGCCGCCGGGCGATTTTCGCAACAACATCGCCGCGCTCAGCGAAGCTGAAGACCTGATGACGCGCCTCTTTCAATACCGCTTTGCCGAAGACGAGTTCGCCAAAGATGAAACCGCTGGCGAGGAGGACGCGCCCAGCCCGTTGGCGGGCCACAGCTTCGGCAATCTCTTTATCGCCACGATGGCCGCGGTCACGGGCAGCTTTGAAAGCGGCATTGCCGAGAGCAGCCGCGTGCTGGCGGTGCGCGGGCGTGTGCTGCCCAGCACGCTGGAAAACGTGGCGCTGTGTGCCGAGATCTGCCGCCTTGCGCCGGACGGCGGCGAGGAGTGGCTCATGGTCGAGGGGGAGAGCAAGATCCCCGAAGCGCAGGGCCGGATCATGCGGGTCTTTCTCAACCCGGAGAATGCCCGCGCCTATCCGGCGACCATTCAGGCCATTTTGCAGGCCGACCTGATCGTAGCCGGGCCGGGCAGCTTTTTTACGAGCGTGATGCCCAATTTGTTGGTGCCTGCGATCCGGGATGCCATCCGCGCGTCGGCGGCCCCGCGCATCTATATCTGCAATGTGGCGACACAGCCAGGCGAGACAGACGGCTACAGCGTGAGCGAGCATATGCGCCAGTTGCGGCTGCATGTCGGCGACGCCTTTACCACCGTGCTGGCCAACGCCAATACCGGCGGCGAAGGGGCTGCGCCCTTTGTGGGCGAATGGGTGCGGCTGCCGGCAGCCGATGAGCCGTTGGATTACACGCTCTTTACGGGTGACCTGGTGGATATGGCGCGCCCCTGGCGGCACGATGCCAAGAAGCTGGCGGCGCGGCTGATGGAGGTCTATGCTGAGCTGCAAGGGGGCGCGGCCGCGCCGGGTGGCTCGTGAGTGCTATACGGACACATTCAGCCGGTAACCCTGGCCGCGCACGGTGACCAGGTAGACCGGGTTCGAGGGGTCCGGCTCGATCCGTTCACGCAGCCAGCGGATATGCACATCCAGCGTGCGTGTGTCCTCCATATAGGATGTTTCCCAGATGGCCTGCATGATCTCGCTGCGGCTGAC
>QEUY01000999.1 GCA_003577365.1 Chloroflexota bacterium
TCGCCAACCCCCAAGACCGTAACGACGACCGGCGAACCGGCAATTTCAATCGCGCCGGCAGCGCCAAGCTGATAGACCGTCAACACATGCTGGCCGGGCGGCAGCGGCGTAAACGGCCCCAATTGCCAGAGGCCGTTGCGATCCGCAGCCGTCGTGCCCAACACCACTTCCTGGGTCACGCCAGGCGACTGATCTGTACTGACGACCGGTCCGGTCACCTGGTCTCGCACCTCGACCAAGCTCCCCGCCGCCGCTGTGCCATAGAGGATGCGGATACTCTGCGCCGCCACGATGGCGTTGGGGCTGACGTTTGCCAGCGTCAACGGGATGCGCAGTCCGGCGAGCGTGGGCGTGGCAACCGGCGAGAGAGACGGCGCGTGCGTGGCCGTCGTGCCCGCGCTGGGCAGCAGCGCGGGCGGCGTCTCTGCAATGGCCGTCTCAGACGCAGCAGCCGCAGTGGGCGAAGCGGCTGCCCCTGCCGTTGTGGCAGAAGGCGCGGCAGTAACCGCCTGGGGCGCATCCGTCCCCGCCAGGACGCGCGCTGGGATGGCTGCCGGCGAGGCGCGCAGCGCAATCGAGGCGTCGGCCAGGTCGGCGGCAGGCCCGGCCAATGACGAGATCACCAGCCCGCCAAAGACCAGCAGGATGATCGCGGTCTTCCAGCGATCCAGCGCCCAGTCGAGATAGGGTCGTTTCTCAAACGGGTCGGGGTCCATAGTCGCTCGGCTCAGCGCATATGTTTGGCGTCGGCCAGCGCAGCCGCTTGGTCAACCCAGCGCTGGAAGTCGGGCCGATCGCCCGCCACCGCGATGGGGAAAAGCGCCGCCAGTTCCTCAACCGGTGTGACGGCAAGCTGCTCGTAGGTGCAGATGCCGGCGCTGTAAAGCGTCTGTGCGCCGACTGGCCCGATCCCCACGATCTTGGTCAACTCGTCGGGCGGGGGGCCGGTATAGACTGCGCCGACGCGCCCGCGCTTTTCGGCCAGCGCGCGCGCCTGCGCCGGCCATTCTTCGACATTTGAACTCGGATAAGCGCCGGTCGCCTGGCGCAGCCGCGACACATCGGTCGTCGCAATCTGATGCCAAGTAAAGATACCCGCCCGAAAGAGCCGCTGCCGGTAGACATCGCCGATCCCCTTCACTTTGGAGAGGTTATCGGGATAGTCGGTGGAACGGCGCGTCAGCGCCGGGTCGTCGCGCCAAGCCGCCCGCGGCGCAGCGCCACCGGGGGGTTCCTGCGCTGCAGACCGTGGCGGCGGGTCCTCGGCTTGCCCATATCCCCCACTATGCAGCGCCTCACGCCGCACCGACAACAGGGTGGGGTCTGCGCGCCGCCGCATGCCGCCAGTGGGCGCGCGGCGGCGCGCACGCTCCGGGGCCACTGGATGGGACTCTCTACGCGGCTCGGTGCGTGGTTCAGTGCGGCGCGCGCCCACCGTCTCCGGCGTCACCAAGACAACATCCTGCGGCGCAGGCGCAGCGGGGGGAGAAATCACAGGGACAGCCGGCGGATTTGCGGACGGCTCTTCACTCTCCAAAAAGACGCCGGGGCTGCGATAGCCGGGGGCGGAGGCCGGCGCGGCCGGGGCCGCAGCGGGGATCGAGGCTTCTTCCTCCAGGTCGCGCAGCTTGGCCTCCAGATCGCGCACGCGCGCATCGCGCGC
>QEUY01000027.1 GCA_003577365.1 Chloroflexota bacterium
CATGGGCCTCGTCACGATCGGCGTGGTGGGCGGGCTGATCTTGCGCTGGATCAGCCCGCGCCATCCTTCTTGACATACAGAAGCCGCCGCAGCCATGTGGCGGCTTCCTACTTTGGGGGTTGTTCGATTGTACGCACCGGCTGCACATGTGCAGCTATTCGGCGACTTCCAACTCGTTGTTCACGTCGACCACGGCATCGATATCGCGCACCATCTCATCCACAATCGTGATGTCGTCTTCGCTCACCACGGTGCCGCGTAGATAGGCGATGCCGTTGCGCACATAGACGCGCACGTCGTCAAGATGCATGGTCTCGCTGTTATAGCGCAGCGCCGTGCGGATATCGTCCTCCAGGTCTGAATCGTTGTCGTCCACCCGTTCGGGCAGATCCAACACATCCAGAGCCGTCTCCTCCATGCTGCTGGCAAACCCGGCTGCGATCTCCACACCCTGCGGGTCGTCGCTGGGCACCACCGGCGGGTCACTGGGCGGAATATAGACCAGCCCCTGCTCTTGGGCCAGCGTTGGGTTGGTGGTGCTGCCGTCGGTATCCTGCGTGTTGATCAGATCGCCGGTCGAAACATCTTCAGACTCCAGTTCCTCGCGGAGTTCCATCAGTTCTTCAAAGCTCACTTCTTCCACGGGTGGGTCGGTCGGGTCGCCCCACTGGCTGCCACTGCTGATGCGCGGGCTATCGTCGCGCCAGGGATCTTGCGTGTCTTCAGAATCTTGCGTGCGTCGAGAATCCTGAGTTGCCATGCTTCGCTCCTTCGTTCAATGAACGCCTTGAGCACCAAGATCGCGCAGTTGGCGTCGCCCCACCAGCCTTCGCGATATAACGCAGCGTCATAACGCTGGATAGAGCGCGCGCCGGCGCAACTGGCCGGCAGCTATTGATCGACAAACGGCTTGAGCGCTTGGATATCCTCCAAGAGCGTCGCCTTGCGCGGGGTGCTGTAAAGCGCCACGGCAGGGTGATAGAGCGGCACCACCGCCACCGCGCCATAGGCCGCCTTGCCGTGCAGCACTTGACCATGCAGCTTGCTGATCATGGCGTTCTCTGGGGTGATCTGCAGCAGATTCAGCACAAACTCCATCGCAAAACGCCCCAAGGTGGCGATGACCTTGGGGCGAATGATCTCAATCTGGCGCACCAAAAACGGCGCATAGAGCGCGATCTCTTCGGGGCTGGGGTCGCGGTTCTCCGGCGGGCGGTCTTTGACCACATTGGTGATATAGACCTGCGACCGCTGCTGCCCGATGCTGGCCAGCAGTTCGTCGAGCACCCGCCCGGACGCGCCGACAAACGGACGCCCGCTCTTGGCTTCATACTCGCCAGGCGCTTCGCCGATCAACATGATCGACGCATCGGCAGGCCCTTCGCCGATCACCGGCTGATATTTGTGCGCCTGGCGAAATGCATAGAGCGGCGACTGCGTGAGATCGCGCACCTCGTCGCCCAGCGCCGCCAATTGCGCCGCGCGCGACGCGTCTCCCATGGCTTCTTCTGTCGCGGGGTCATCCATCATTGGCTCCTTATGCGATCTTTCGTGTGCCATTCCTCATGTGCTGTCCCCCCGGCATCGTCAGCTAAACGTATGCAGCCGCTGGCGGATCGTCTGCGCCGCCCACAACGACAGGGCCGCGATCGTCAGCGTCGGGTTGGCCGTTCCCACCGAGGGGAATACACCGCTGCCCAGCAAGAACAGGTTGGGATGGTCATGGCTGCGCTGCTCACGGTCCACCACCGAAGTCTTGGGGTCGCTGCCCATGCGATAGGTCCCCATCACATGGCCCGCGCCATTGTGCTCTTGGGCGTGTTCGCGCTCGGTCACCCCCATGGCGTCGAAGATCTGATCCGCCACCCGCCGCGCCTCCTCCATGCCCTTGAGCGTGAAGTCGTCCAGACGATAGTCAATCTTGGGCCGGGGGATGCCGATGGCGTCCACCTGGTCGAAGTCGGGGGTGATGCGATTTTCGGGCAGCGGCATCTGCTCCACCAAAATGGCGAAGCGGAACTGGCGTGCGGCGCGGCGGCGCAGCTCCTCTTGCAGCGCCGCGCCGCGCAGCCCTTCTTTGATCAAGTTGCTTGCCAACACATCGGGCGTTGTGCCGGGGAAGTTCCAGCCGTCCTCGCCGATGGCGATGCGGAAGGCCGAGCGTGTCCGGCGGAAATCGCCGTCGCGCAAATCTTCAATGCCGGCATTCTCCAACGGCGAACGCTGCGGATAGAGCGGGTCACGCGCCAGCGCCCAGCTCAGTTGAATCGGATGGTCCATCAAATTGCGCCCCACCTGGTCGCTGCGGTTGGCGACCCCGTTGGGCAGCGCGTCGCTGCGCGACATGAGCAGCAGCTTGGGCGTCTCGATGGCATGGGCCGCGAGCACAAAGATACGCCCCATAGCGCGCTCTTCGCCGCCGTCGGGCCGCCGAAAAAGCACGGCGGTCACCATCCCCTCGGCATCGACCTCCACCCGGTAGGCCACCGCTTGGTCCAAAATCTGTACGCCCAACTGCTCCGCCTTGCGCGCATGCACCGTGGCGTCATACTTGGCGGCGATCGGGCAGATCGGCACGCAGGTGGCGTTGCCACAGCAGGGAGGACGGCCGTCAAAGGCGCGCGAATTGCGCGCTTGGGGCGTCACTCGCACCGTATAGCCCAGCTTCTCCACGGCCAGCGCCACCTGCCGATCCAAATAGGTCAGGGGCAGCGCATTCATAGGAAAGTCACCGCTGCGCGGCGACCCCAAATCTTGCTCGCTGTCACCCGCCACCCCCAACTCCTGTTCGGCCCGGAGATACCACGGCTCCAGCTCATCATAGCTGATCGGCCAATCTTCGGCCACACCATAAAGCGAACGCATGCGGAAATCATTGGGCAGATGGCGCAGCGCCGTCCCCAGCCAGTGCCAGGTCGTGCCGCCCAAGCGGCGCACATAGGTGCTTTTGAACGGCACCGGCCCCACCTGCACATAGTAGGCGTCGAGCGCCAGCACACCCGGTCGCGGCGCATAGGGCAGGTCGGGATAGGGCGCTTCCGGCACCCGGATCACAGCATTGCGATAGGTGTGCAGCGCCTCCGACCGGCTGGTGCGCGGGCCTGCCTCCAAGACCAAGACCTTGACCCCTGCCTCGGCCAGCTTCCAGGCGGCCAGCAGACCGGCCACACCGCCGCCGACGACCACCACATCTGCTTGATATTCAGCCACGGTCTCCCCCCTTAGGCAAACGGCTGCTGCGGCGCTTGCGCCCAAAAACCGGGCGAACCACAGATGGTCAGTGGTTTGGTAAAGGTCAGCGCCCGCCAGACCAGCGCGTCCACATAGGTGGCCACCTGGTCCTCCCCCTCGGCATTTTGATAGACGCCCGTGTACCACATATTGAGGATGGTCTGCGCCAGCTTTTGCGCCTCGGGGTCTTCAAACAGCCCCGCCGCCTCTAGATCGGCCAGCGCCGGCGTCTCGCCGGGCAGCCCGGCAGCTCGCGCCAGCTCGTCCACGCTCATGCCAGAGCCGCCACGGCTGAGGCTGTCGAGATAGACCTGCCCCACCACTGGGTCCAGCCGATCATACCCCGTGAGCACGCGCGACAGGGCGAGGAACTGGGTCAGGGCGGCATTTTCGCCGGCGGCGACCGGCGTGCTGGGGGCGGGACTGGGCAGAACCGGCGCTTCGACCGGCTGGATCGCCTCGGCCACGGTGATCTCCGGCTGCGGCGGCGCACCACAGGCCGCCAGCGCCGTCCCCACGGCGACAAGCCCGCCCGCCCGCAAAAAGTCGCGCCGTGTCCACTCCCTAGGCGGCGCATCGCCCCGCCCCTGTCCATCCTGCGCCTGCCGATCCTGCTCTTGTGCGGGCCGCTTGCGGTCCATATTGTCCTCCCTAGCTGCCTCGTGCAGCCCCCGTTGCGTCTATGCTGTCTCCTGCTTCCTCCGGAGTAGATTCACCTGGGGCGGGCTAGTTATCCGAGTCGGGCCGATTGAGGTCGTCGGTGGTCAGCTCTGCATCGCTGCCTTCCAGCGTGGTCATCAACCCCGCGGTCAGTTGGCCCTTCTCCTTGGCGCTGAGGCGCGCCTCCGGATGCAGGATGGTGTAATAGGGCAGCGGCATCTGACCCTTGGCGATCACCTCGACCACCTCCTCGGTCTCCACCGCGGCCTCCGGCGTCCACTCGGAGAAGTTGAGCGCGGCGCGCCCCTTTTTCACATCCGCCTCCACCAGCCACGACATCGGCGCGACCCGGCTGTACCACGGCCATTCCGTCTCGTTGCTGTGACAGTCGAAACAGGCCTGCACGGCCAAAGCGCGCGTCGCCGGGCTGTCCCACGCCGGCTCGGCGACGACCGGCGGGTTACTGTGGCTGAAGCCCGTCGGCACAAACTGCACAGCGACCAACGCCACGATCAACAGCCCCAACGGCCCCAGCACCCACCATCGCTTACCGATCCGCATCGCTCTCCTCGCCCCTAATTGCGCCCCAGCGAATAGAGATAGGCGCTGATGTCGCGCGCGTCCTCCTCCGTCACACCCAACGTGGGCATCGCCGTCCCAGGCCGGATCGCCTGCGGCGATTGCAGCCAGCGCAGCATGTTCTCCGGCGTATTGGGCAGCGTGCCGGCGATGTAATGGCGTTTGGACCAGTCGGTGAGCGGCGGCCCCACCAGCGCATTGGCGCCCGCAATCCCTGGGATCGTGTGACAGGCGCCGCAGCCATAGCTCCGCAGCGCCTCGGCCCCCCGCTCGGCATCACCGCCGGGCACGGCAGCCAGGGCGCTCCTGCTGCCCACGCCACACCCGCCGGCAAGCAGCCCGGCCAGCAGCAGACCCGCCCACAGCAGAGGGGCGCTCCACCCCCGCGGCATTCTCGGTCGCATCATGGTGTATCCTTTTGCCATCTGCATCACCGCCACATCTATTCTTGTCGCCCTTACCCTTTTAGTTACGCCCACCGGCAGCGGCTGAGGACGACCTCGGCGATGCCGGTCAAGAGCGTCACCAGCAAAAAGAGCAGCGTGAGCCACACCCCCACACCGCTGGCAAAACGCTGCGTATCCCCGCCTGTCTCGTCGCGCGCCCCCACGCGCGCCCGCCGCCATTGGCGATAGCCCGGCAGCCCCTGGGCCAGGATCGCCGCCAGCGCCACCACGGTCAACGCCAAGACCGCCGCCGTGAGCGCGGGCATCCCAGCCACGCGCCCCTGCAAAAAGCCCAGCCCGCAGCCGATCTCGACCAGGAAATAGGCGATCAGAAAGTAGACCGAGTAGATCACCGGCGCGCCCAACAGCCGCAGCGCCACCCGCCGCGCCGCCGGCGGCATGGTCGGCGTGATCTCTTCGGTGGAAGGCCCCATCTGCGTCTGCTCGCTCATTCCAGCCCACCTCCCGCTATCCCAGATAGGGAGAAAGGAACAGCACTGCGTAGGTCACCGCCCAGACCGCGACCGCGCCGCACCAGTACCAAACCGTGTTGTTCACCGCCAAATGAGTCTGCGCCGTATAGCGCCCGCGCCAGGCCCAAAACTGCGTGAAGAGGCTCATCAGCAGCGCGCTGGCGAGCACGGCAAAGGCATAGCCCCCCATGACAAAGAAGATCGACCCGTAGGCGTTGGTCGCCCAATCGAAAGGCAGACCGGCAAAATGCAGGATCAACCCGGCCAGCCCGGCCGCGCCCAGCAAAAACGCCACGCCCAGCCCCAGCCGCAGCCCCACCTGGTTCTCGGCTTGGATGGCACGCCGCGCCCACAGCGCCGCGCCCACGCTGAGCAGCAGCGCCAGCGTGATCAGCCCCGGCCCGATCGGTTCCGGCAGGGGGATGTTGTCGGTCGGCCAGGTGGGATTCACCAGCCGGATATAGATATAGCTAAAGATAAAGCTCGCCAGGGCAATCCCGATGATCAGCAGCAGCAGCGCAATCGACCAGCGGCCCACGGCATAGCTGCCGCCGGTGCGCACGACGATCCCATGCTCGCGCTCGAAGGCATCGGCCTCGCTTTGCGACACCGTCACTTTATCCGGCCAGTGCCAGCCGATCAGCCCAAAGATCATGACCAAGATGCCCGTCAGCGCGATCATGCGCAGGGTAAAGATCTCGGCGGCAAAGACCGTGATCAGCCCGAGCGCGGTGATGACAGGCCAGATCGACGGCCCCGCCACGCGGAAGATCTCCTGGGGGCGTGCGTCCACCGTCGAAGTCACCAGCGCGGCGCGCCAGGTCAGCGGCCAGCGCGACAGCGCCGCCACCAGCCGCTCGTCGCGTTCATTGCCGCCGTGTACCTGTTTTTGCTCCCAAAGCGGGTGGCGGCTGCGCACCAGCGGCAGCGCCGCAAACCCATAGTTGGGGGCCGGCGAGGTCGTGGCCCACTCCAGCGAATCGGCGTTCCAAGGGTCGTCGCCGGCCTTTGCGCCGCCGCGCAGGCTGGCGAAGAGGTTCACCAAGAACAGCCCCACGCCGATCAAGAGGATCGTCGCGCCCAGGGTGGAGAGCTGGTTGTAGATGTCCCAGCCAAAGCCCGGCTGATAGGTATAGACGCGCCGCGGCATCCCCAGCAGACCGACGATATGCATCGGGAAAAAGGTCAGATGCACGCCGATGAACATCAGCCAGAAATTCCACTGGCCCAGGCGTTCGCTCAACAGACGCCCGCTGAACTTGGGGAGCCAATAATAGAGCGCGGCGAAGATGGGGAAGACCGACCCGCCCATCAAAACATAGTGCAGATGCGCCACGACGAAATAGGAGTCATGCACCTGCCAGTCAAACGGCACCGAGCCGACCATCACACCCGTGACGCCGCCCAAAACGAAGATCACCAAAAAGCCAAAGACAAAGAGGAACGGGGTCTTCCAGACGGGCCGCCCGCTCCAGATCGTGGCGATCCAGGCGAAGACCTGCACCCCGGCGGGGAGGGCGATCAAAATGCTGGCGACCGAGAAAAAGGCCATGGCCGACTGGGGCAGCCCCACCGTGAACATATGGTGGACCCACAGCACAAAGCTCATAAAGCCTGTGCCCACCACTGCGGTCACGATCCAGGGGTAGCCCACCAGTGGGCGGCGGGCAAAGACCGGCACAATCATCGAGATCATGCCCGTGGCGGGGATAAACTGGATATAGACCTCCGGGTGGCCGAAGATCCAGAAGATGTGCTGCCACAGCACCGGGCTGCCGCCCATCAGCGGGCTGAAGAACTGCGTGCCGATCTTGCGGTCCAGCTCCAGCAATAAGCTGCCCACCATGAGCGGCGTAAAGGCAAAGAGGATCGAAAAGGCCGTGACCAGCATCGCCCAGGCAAAGACCGGCATCCGGCTCAGGGTCATGCCAGGCGCGCGCATCGACAAAATGGCGATGATGATCTCGACGCCGGCGGCAATGGCCGCCACCTCGGCCACGCCCAAGGCCAGCAGCCAAAAATCCATCGCCAGCCCCGGCGAAAACTCCAGCCCGCTCAACGGCGTATAGGCAAACCAGCCCGACGCCGGCACGGCGTTGAAGAGATAGCTGGCAAAAAAGAGGATGCCCCCCAAGATAAAGGTAAACCAGCTAAACGCGCCCAGCCGCGGAAAGGGCATCTCGCGGTTGCCGAGCATGAACGGCAGGATCATGATGGCGAAGCCTTCCATCATCGGCACGACGAACAGAAACATCATGGTCGAGCCATGCATGGTAAACAGCTCGTTGTAACGCTGCGGCCCTACCAGGGTATTCTCCGGCACCAGCAGTTGATAGCGCATCACCGCTGCCAACAGACCGGCGAGCAGAAAAAAGCCAAAACCTGTGCCCATGATGCGCTTGCCGATCTCGTCGTTTTGCAGCGCCTTGAACCAGCCGATCACCCCAGGCGGGTCGGCCCAGGTCTCTTTCAGCCTGCGCGAGGCGTCTGGCCCGGCGATCGCCACGTCTGCCTCGCCGGGGGTCAACCCCTCGACGGACGGCACCGCTTTGGGTGTGCGGCGTGGGCCGCGGCCTCGTTGTGCAGCTACTGCCATGCGCTTTGCTCCTTGAGATCTAGTGCAGGCCTTCGAGATAGGCCAGCAGCGCCTGCAAATCGTCGCCGCTGATGGCCGTCGCGGGCATCAGATTGCCCGGTTTGATGTGCTGGGAATCGACCACCCAGCCGCCCAGGTTGCCCCGGTTGTTGGGCAGCGCGCCTGCCCCCAGCGTCCGCCGGCTCGCCAGATGCGTCAGGTCGGGGCCGAGCCGCCCCGTGGCATCGGTGCCGGAGATGGTGTGACAATAGATACAGGAGCCGCCCAAAAAGACCTCCTGGCCGCGCGCCGCCAGGTCGTCGGCAGGGGGCCGCGCCGGCTGCTGCTGCCGGGCGACCCAGGCGTCATACTCTTCGGGGGGGACGGCGACCACCAGAAACTGCATCTTGGCGTGCTGCATTCCGCAAAACTCGGCGCACAGCCCCCAATAGTCGCCCGCGTGATCCGCCTCGATCCAAAAGACGTTCGTCTCGCCGGGGATCATATCGAGCTTGCCGTGCAGTTCGGGCACCCAAAACGAATGGATCACATCCTCCGAAAGCAGTTCGATCTTGACGGGCCGCCCCACCGGAATGTGGATCTCGTTGGCCGTGGTGATCTGCTGCGTGGGGTACTGCACTTCCCACCACCACTGGCGGCCAATCACGCGGATGGTGAGGTCGCCCGCTTTGGCAGGCAGCGACAGCGCCACCTGCGTGCTGACCGTAAACCCAAAGACCACCAGCAGGATCACAACCGTCAGCGTCACTCCAGCGGTCAAGATACGATTTCCGGTGCGACGTTCCTGTTCGTCGTACGCGCCCTGGCGACGGCTGCGCCGCAGCAGCGCCACGCCCAAAAAGCCCATGACGGCAAGATAGACCGCACCGCCCATCACAAAAAGCAGCCGCGACAGGCCGGCAATCTCGGCGGCGGCAGGTCCTTGCGGCTCCAGCGCCGAAGGTGCAGTGCTGCAACCGGCCAGGATTCCCAACAGCAGCGCGGCCCCGGCCAGCCGTACAGCACGTACCAGGGGGAGCGTGGGTAGCTTGTGGATCATGGCTCTCCTATCGTCTGAGCACTCACCGTGCAGCGAATCGAACCGGCCACGGGTCGCGCCGGGCGAGCCGCCGCCCCGCGTTGCCGGCTCAGTCCAGGGCCAGGCCTGCGGCATCTCGAAAGCCGCCGGCCGCCTGAGGAGCTAACCTGCTCACGCAGTTACTTGCGGGTCGTTTCGTAGGGCACGGCGTAGCTGGTGGGCGTCAGTCGCACCCCGCGCCAGTTGGCATAGACCTGGATGAACTCGGCCCCGAAGAGGAAAATCTGGGCCGAATAATAGATCCAGACCAAAATCACCACCAGCGCCCCCGCGGGGCCAAACGAACTGGCAATGGCGCTGTTGCCCAAGTACAGCCCGATCACATATTTGCCCAAGCCAAAGAGCAGGGCCGTCCCCGCCGCGCCCAACCACACATCGCGCCAGCGGATGGCGACGTCGGGCAGCACCTTGTAGATCAGGGCAAACAGCAACGTGATGACCAGAAACGAGAGCAGAAAATTCAGGCCGCGGATCAGCAGGTCGACGTCAGGCATCAAAAACCCGATGGCGTTGGCCAGCGCGGCCAGCCAGGCGCTGAGGATCAGCGAAACCAGCAGCAGAAACCCCACGACCAAGATCATGGCGAACGAGAAGAAACGGGCGCGCAAGATGACCAAAAACCCCTTCTTGGGGTTGGGCCGTACCCCCCACACCTGGTTGAGCGCGCCCTGAAGCTGGGCAAACGCACCCGATGCGCCGACCAAGAGCGTGATCAGCCCGATCACCGTCGCACGCCAGCCGTCATGCTCGCGCAAGCCAATGTCCACCATCTGCTGGACAAGCTCCCCCCCCTGGCGGCCTACCAGGCCGGTGAACTGGCGCGTGATCTCCATCTGGGCGCGCGTGGTGCCCATATAAATGCTGGTCAGCCCGATCACGATGATCATGATCGGCGCCAGCGAGAAGACTGCGTAATAGGCCAACGCCGCAGCCAGCCGCTGGGCGTCGTCGGTGATCCAGCTCTGAACAGTGCTGCGCAGCAGCATCCACACCGTCTTGGTGTGGGAGCGGCGGCGGTCGGCCTTCTCTTGCCGCGCCTGCCCGGGGAGCGCCCGCTCGTGCGCCGAGCCGGGCAGATCGGGCGATCTTCGATTGCGCAGATCAGCCGTGGTGCTCATGCTAGTGCTGCCCGTCCCTCTCTCTTCAAAGCTTCCAAGAAGAAAGCTTCCAAGAAGCCCTTACAAGTTCCCCCCCAGGGTAACACACGGCTGCAAGCAATACCCCGCGTCACGTTAGGGGATCTAGGTACAGACGCAGATACAACTTTTTTCTATCCCCTCCTGTATCGTGCCTCTCTATCACAGCCCCTAGGCCGTCGCAAGCCGAACGCGTACGCTGGGGCGGGCATCGGCTGCGGGTCGATACCCGGCAGCGACAGACGCAACCAAGCAACGCCGGGCAGCGCGCCGGCTGGAGGATATCGCCATGAACTATCGCCAATGGATGGCCGGTCTGCTGGCAACAGCTCTGGCGGCAACAGCCTTGCTCGCAGGCTGCCGCTCCACGGCCAACCCTGCGGGCGGCGAGACCACATCCCCCGCAGACCAAGCGCAGGCCGTGACGCCGGAACCGGGCACACTCTCGCTGGCAGCGGCAGTGCTGGCCCAGCCCGACCTCAGCACCCTAGGGTCGGCCCTGATCGCATCGGGACTTGCGCCCGAACTGGAGACCGGCGCCGCCTATACCTTGCTGGCTCCGACCGACGCCGCCTTTGAGGCGCTGCCGGACGGCCTGCTCGACCGGCTCTTCGACAACCCGGCGCTGCTGGCCGACCTGGTGCGCTATCACCTGATCCTGGGCGCGACCAGCGCCACCGACTTGGCCCAATTGGGGACGGCCACCACACTCCAAGGGGAAGCGGTGACGGTCACCCTCTCGTCCGCTGTCGACGTGACCGTCGACGGCGCGCAGGTGGTCGAGGCCGATATCGCGGCCAGCAACGGCGTGATCCACAAGATCGACCAAGTGCTGCTCCCCAGCACGGTGCAGGCCTTCGCCGCAGCCGCGCCGACCCCCACCGCGGTCGCCTCCTCGCCGCTGACGGCCACCGAGACCACGACCGGCACAAGCACCGGCGCGGGCGCAGTGCTGCTGCCTACGCTGACCCCCACGCCGGGCGCGGTGACCGGGACAGGCGTAATCACGACCGATGTGATTACGCCCACAGATGCCGTGACCAGCGCCGAAGGCGTGACCAGCGCGGCTCCCATCTCGCCTGTCGCGGTGGTGACGACCCTGGTCACGGTCACCACCACCAGCCGGCCCGACCAGACGATCGCCGAAGTTCTGGCCGCGCGGCCCGACCTCAGCGCCACGGCGACCGCGGTCGCCACCGCAGGCCTGGCCGAAGCCTTGGCTGAACCAGGCCCCTTTACCTTCTTTGCCCCCACCAACGCCGCCTTCGAACGGGTAGACCCCGCCGAACTGGATGCGCTGCTCAACGACAATGTGCGCCTGGCGCGCACCATGCAGTATCATGTCGTCGCCGACCGTGTGACGGTCAACGACCTGGCGCGGCTGGGCGCAGCCCTCTCGACCCTGGGCCAGTCGATGACGGTCACCGTCGCCGCTGACGGCAGGCTGCTCGTCAACGGCGCACCCGTGCTCGAAAGCATCGAAACCGCCAACGGGATCATGCATGTGTTGGATGGCATCTTGATCCCGGCAGCCGAATAGAACCGATGTCAAAGCTCAAAACATTGCTCGCCCAACTTGGCTACCGCGCCGACAACCGTATAGACGCCCTACGTGCGCGCCTGCGCAAGCGCCTGGGCTACAGCTATGCTCCCCTGCTGATCACCCCGTATCGAACCTATGGAACCGCCGGCGAGATCTTCGTGGCGGGCCGTGTCTTGGAGAACCGCGGCGATCTTGAGCCACAAGACGACGATTCGCTGTGGGACAACCTGGAGGCCATGTACCGCCGCTTCGCCTCGCGTGAGGTGCCCGGCGTGCGCCTCGCCGCACACTATGCCACCGCCAGCGCACAGACCGTCAGCGATGCCGAAGGCTACTACCAGACCAAGTTCCGGCTGCCCGCGGCCCTGACGCCGCCTGCGGGGTGGATCAAGGTGCGCATAGAGGCCGAGAACGCCGCCGACTACGCTCAGACCATCGCCCCGGTCGAAGCCGATGTGCTGATCCCGCCCGCCACGGCGCGCTATGGCGTCATCAGCGACATCGACGACACCGTGGTCGTGACCCATGCCCCGCATCTGCTCAAGATGGCGCGCATGGTCTTT